>NZ_BAABFB010000001.1:0-21706 GCF_039540555.1 Rhodococcus olei
TTCTCGATCATCTCGCTTCCCCAGCCGATGCTGGAATGAGCGTGTCCAAGAACCAGGGTCAAGCCCCGAAAGTTCGGCGTGGTGCTTCGCGTGCGGCGGAAGGCATTGATGCCGCGGTGGGTGCGGGTGGGCGCCAGCGGGGGCGATTCGCTGCACGATGACGGACGCCGGGTCTTCGCGGACACCGACGAGGTGACCGTCGATCCCCGCCCCGCCCGTTCGGTCGGGGCGGGACTCACCGGCGAGAACTGTGAGGGGGAAGCTGCGGATCCTCCACTGACCCCGTTTGGGCCGCTGGTCTCAGGCATCGACGGATAGACCCTCGGAGGTGCGATAGGTACGTAGTTGTGACGAGCGTACCTGGGAGGGTCGGATGGGTGCCGAAGCGTTCTCCTCGGGACCTGCTCCTGCCATCGACCCGGTGGTGGTGGCGCGAATGTCCGAGTCGATCCGCGTCGAGGGTCTCGAGCGGGCGTTGGGTACCTATTTCACCGAGTTCCGCCCCGCCCTGGTCCAGGCAGGGGGGAAGGCATCGGATCCCGGGCCCCGCGCGCGCCTGCGCGGTACCGAACTGACAGCACTGGGGGCAGGGGAGTCGGGCGGGGACGTTGTCACGGCGCTCACCCAGTTTTCCGCGGCCGCCCTGTCGCAGACGGAGCGGTTGCAGCTCGCGCAGTCACTGATCGCGACCGTCACCGACGCCGGCGACGCAGGGCCACGGGCCACCGCCCGCCGGTCGGTCCTCGACGCCCTCGATGTGATCGACTCGAGAGAGGTCGCCACGATCCTGGCGCCGACGAGCGAGCCGATCCGCAGCGTTGCACAGAAACGCCGGAAGGCGGGGGAGTTGATCGGGTTGCCGATCGGCGCCCGCCCGGACTATCGGTACCCGCTGTTCCAGTTCGACCGCGCGCGGCACAAGATCCACGACCTGGTGAAGTACGCGAACCGGCGGCTCGCGGTGGCGGAGGACCCGTACGGTGCGGTGTCGTGGTGGCTGACCGCCTCCGAGATCCTCGACGGCCCCAGCCCCCTCGAGGACTTTGAGGCCGGCGAGCTGACCGAGATCGCGATCGACAACGTCCTCGACGTCGCACGCCGGGGCATGTGAGCGGGTGCGAACGTACAACGGCGCACCCGCGCACATCGACACCCTTCCGGCCGGCACCGAGTTGTGGCGGATCCACCGCACCGACAGCCTCTTCCCGCCGAACAGTTTCAACTCCGCTGCCATCGCCCCGCTCGAGGACGGCTTGACGATCAACACCCGCACCACGCGGGTCCCGGGGCAGGGCAGGTTCGACCCGGTCCACGACAACCGCGTCTGCCCCGGCGGATCGCACCTCGGCGGCTACCTCTACGTCGGATTATCGGTCGGTGCCGTGGTCGGGTGAGGGGATCCTGCGCGGCACCGACATCCCCAAGACCGGAATGCTCTCCGACACAGCGCTCGCCGAAGTGTCGCTCACCCGGATGATTGCGGGTGAGGACATCACGGTCGCGGTCCTCGACACCCAGGCCGGGCTGGCGGCGATCAACCAGGACGGCTCGCTGGCCGGATGCACGTGGCGGGAATACCGCGACTCCCGCATCACCTGCACGAAAATCCGGGTCGGCACCCCAGCCGCGGCGGGGGTGCGGTATCGGTGCCGCCACGGACGAGACGAACAGGCCGTCATGCTGGTCGAACGGGGCGCAGCATCGGACATTTCCATTGACGCCACAGGTGATCTCGCCGACCGGGGATGGGCACGGAACCGGGTCATCGACTCCCTCCTCGACGACTTCGGTCTCGTCGTGGATGTTCCATGGTAACCACACATCGCGGTCGCGCGGTCAGGCCTGAAGGCCTCTGAGGTTCGATCTGTAGCTACTCAATGCCGCTGCATCTGCCAGGCGTCGTGTCTGACCTGCTGTGATGACACGTCCCGGCGCACGCAACCTGCGTAACCCGCATAACCCGCGTATGCTGGGTGGTGAGCTTGGGAGGAGGCGTTCCAAATGCCCCGAGGATCCGAATTGGAAACGCCGCAGAAGGCAAACGACTACACCGAGTCCGTACACCTGCTGCTGGAGGACATCGCTGACCACGGTGAGCACTTTGCTCTGGTCGCGCTGCCGGAGTTCGCCCCGTCGTTCGTTGCCGATCTGCGCGGCAGGCTGCTGCCGGAATTGCCGCGGTTGCGTGTTGTGGATTGGCAGTTGCCGGACCTGGAGCTCCGGACGCTCAGGGAGGTTGTCCGCAGGGCCGCGAGAACAGGTGCCGACAATGAGGCGCCTTCGGCGGTGCCGTTCACCCTCCGAATGGACGCTGCTGGGCCGTGGATCTCGGGTGCAGCGTCGGATGTGAGTGTCGAGGTCGGCCAGGACGACGCCCACACGCTCGTCCGGCGGCTCCTTGCTGCGCTGTTGAACGTCGACGGTGTTGGCGAGGCTTCTTCGGACTCGGAGGTGGATGACGACGGCTGGGGACCGGTCGCCTCGGCAGATGAGGCTGAGGCCGTGGAGCGCGAGAACCTGCGCGTTCAGGTCGAGCAACGGCGGGAGCAGCTGGCCAAGTCGTTCACACGGAAGGAGGTCGCTGAACTCCTCGGTGTCTCCGCGCAGACGGTGTCGGACATGCTCGCCGAGGGTCGGCTGGTCGGGCTCAAGGACGCGCGGTCGTGGAAGCTGCCGGCGTGGCAGTTCACCCCGGACCTCGAGGATCCGGTGCTGCCCGAGGTCGGTCGCCTGGCGCAGTCGTTCCCGGGTGGTGTGGTGAGCCTGTCGAGGTGGATGAACCGGCCGAACGACAACTTCGACGGCCGCACGCCGGCGCAGGAGATGGTCCGCGACAGCGACCATGTCTTCGCGGTCATCGGCACGCTGATGGCCGCCTGATGGCGAGAGCTCTCACCGAACCTGATCGACCCCTGCCGAAGGCAGATCACCGCTGGACCTGGACTGTGCTCGGCAGCGCTGCTGCGCCGTGGTACCGGGTCTACCACCGAGATCAGTACACCGCCGACGGCGTTTCGTTCCGGCAGTTCGGGCCGCTCGGTCGGTTCGACCACCACACGCCGCCGTTCGCCACACCGGACCTCGACCCCGAGGGGCGCACGGTGCTGTACGTCGCGGGGGACGTCGCGACGGGTGCCTGCGAGGTGTTCGGGGAGGCCGGGGCGGCGCCGCTGTGCTCGAACTGGCGGGTCTCGCAGGTCCTCCCCGCGCGGGAGGTCGTGTTCTACGACCTGGACCAGCCCGGCGCTGCGATGGCGATCGGCGCGCTGCCCGCGCTGGCCACCGGCAACGAGAACCGGGAGCTGACCCAGCAGTGGGCCCGCGCGATCTTCGAGGACCAGCCGGCCCCGACCAAGGTGGAGGGCATCCGGTACCGCACCGCCTACAACAACGGTCTTGCCCTGGCGTTGTGGGACTGCGTCGACGCGCTCGCGGTGCCGACCGATGCCTCCGGCGCGCCCCGGGACCTGCCACTGCGTCACGAGCGGTTCCTGGCCGCGAAGAAGGCGCTGATCAGGCAGCAGATCACCGTCACTGAGATCGCCGACGACGACTGCACGAAGTGCCGGCCGCCGACGTAGGTCCGTGACGCGCGATCTACGAAGGTAAAGGCAATGTCGTGGCGGCCGAACATGTTCACGGCGAACCCCTCACGTACCACGGACGCGTGTTCGGAACTCACTCCGCCGTCGAAGTGCAGCTGCTGAGCGTGTTCGTGACCTGTCAACGCCATCGCCAAGTACCCGACGTTCCCGTCATCTAAAGGGGTCGACCGGGGAGGCCGGCTACTACGGCGCCGGCACCGTGGAGTACCTCCTGTAGGGCGACACCGTCTCGCGACAGGAAATGCGACGGCCATTTTCGCGGTTCACAGGTGCGCCAGCATGGTGAACAGGGCGATCGCGGAGACGGTGATCCCCGCGGCGCCGGCGACTACGCCGAGTAGGGCCCGCAAGGATGCCGCCTCGTCGTCGGCTACCGCGGATCGCGAGGTTGCGACGGCGCCGCAGATGACGGCGGTCAGGCCCAGGATGAAGCCGAGTCCGACCATCCAGAACGACGCCACGGACAGTGCCCCGAGGGTGATCGATACGGCGGGCAAGCGGGAACCATGCTGCTTGCGTGTGTCGTTGTCGTTGTCGTTGTCGTCGGCGGAGGAACACATGAGGTGGTCGGCACGGGGGCTGTGGGGGACGGCGGTCATGATCCTCCTTCTTGCGGTTGACGGGTCGGGTCGGTGGGGACGGTTCGGCGCTACGAGACCGGAGGCGTTTTCGGGAACTGTTCGGTCCACGAACATGAGCGGCGGCGTGGTCTGGCCGCGTCAGTGGTCGATGGTCGCGACTCGGTCGAGGGTCTCCCGTTTGTGACGTAGACCCCATGAGAAGTTAGCACTCGCATCGTGTGAGTGCTAACTCCTTTTGCTAAGTAATGTGCCCTCGGCTCCTGTCGGCACACGGCGCGAACGCATGATTCAGGAGGGCGGCACAGCAGACATGCCGCGAACGAGGTCCAGCCCGAGCGTCCGGTCGAGGTGGACGACGGTTTCGAACTTCGCCCCGTCGCGCACCTCAGGGTCGGATTCGAGGCTGCGCAGCAACGCGATGGCGCGGGGGAAGTCGAGACCCGTGTCGAGGGCACGGTGCACCGCATCCGTGTACGACCGGGCGAGGGGTGCGGACGGGCACCGGGACCACGCCGCGATCGCACCACGCCATCGGCGCAGCATCCGGTCGGCGGCCTCGACGCCCTCGTCCGTCAGCGTGACCGCCTGCTCGTGCCGCGTCGCGAGCAACATCAGGCGCAGCGTCGCCGGATCCGCGACCTTCCCGGGCGTCCGATCATCTCGGACGTCGCCGACCGTGACGTGCAGGCGGTGCACGTCACGGTCGGTGGGTGCCGGATCGGCGGCGCCGCCGACGGTGAGCGCGACCGGTCCGACCAGGGCGTCCTCGACCGCGGCCGGTGAGTCGACGACGTCGGCGGGTCGGCGGATCATCAGATCGGCGACCACGGCCGGGTCGGGTACCTCGGCCCCGACCCATGCCGTCAGCACCTGGACGGCGTGCACGTCCTCGAGGACGCGGCCGATCAGATCGGCCACGAGCAGCACCCGCAGCCCCGGGAGCTGTCCGGACGGAAGGTGGACGGCCACCCTGGTGATCCCGCCGGGCAGGGCGGGTACCCGAGCCGGGGCTCGGGTGCGGGCGTCGACCAGCTCCAGCATCCACTCAGTGTCCCCCACAACCAGGGACGACCAGGGACGGCGCCGCAGGACGTCACTCGTCCAGGCAGGCGGTGGCATCGACTCAGCCGCCCGCTCGCCTGTCGGGGTTGGCGCGTGCTCTGGGCCGCCGCCCGCGGCACGAAGGTGGCGTCGTCGACGATGGCGCGGCGGTGCGTTCCGGAGCCGATCGGGCCTGATTCGTCGTAGCAGGCCACGTCGAAGTGCAGGGTGCGACCGTCCACCGCGATCAGCGTGACATCGGCGGTCACGGTCACGCCTTCGTGCGTCGCGGCGAGGTGGCTGCTCTCGACGTGGGTGCCGACCGTCCGTCGATCGTCGGTCAGGTACGGCCGCAGCGCGGTGGCGGCGGAGCCGCGGTCAGCCTTTGGAGAAGGGCCGCCCGTACAGAGTGGTCTTGGAGTAGTTGTCGCCGACGATCTCGACGACGGCGTAGGACCGGGCCTGGGCGTCCCGAAGTTCTGGATCTCGAGCTGGGTGCCCTTGTACTGGACCGCGTACTTGCCGTCCTTGCCCGTGATGTTCACGAACCTGACCTGGCCGGCCGCGACCGGGACGGTCGGCGAGGCGTTCGTCGACGGGCCGCTGAGGTCGAAGCCTCCGCCGATGGAGCCGCCGAGACCGGTGACGTCGACCTGGCAGCCGACGATGTAGCCGGTGCTGATCCGCGAAATCCCGTGCGTGGACGAGTTGTTCGTGCCGGGGATGTTGGTCTGGCCGGCGAACGGTCCGGCCTCGCCCTCCTTGGTGATGGACGAGACGTCGGCGGTGACGGTGCCCGACACCCAGGCGGTGCGGCCGGCACCGTTGGCCGCCAGGGACGGTGAGATCAGGGCGCTCTCACCGGTGCGCGACCCCACGACCCCGGGGGGGCGGCCTTGGATCCGTCCGGCAGCGGCACGAAGATGTCGGCACTCGCGGCGCCCGTCGACATCAGGCCGATCGTGACAGCGGCTGCTGCGCCGAGGCCTGCGATACGGGCACCACGGCGCGAGGGGGAGTCGTTCGAATTCATGGCTTCCTTCTCAAAGGTCGGTAGAGGTTGGGAATCGACAATGCAAAATCCATCGCCGAAGAGGCCTGGCCACGAGTAGGGCCGAGCAGTGAAGAAATGGTGCAGCGATCGCTCTTTCGTCAGGTCGAGCAGATCGAACTGATGCGGGTTACCCCGAGGTGACTAGTGGTTCATTCCGTGGCACTGAATGAAGTGGCGATGAGTGCGGCCATCCGGGTGAGCACAGCGACCTCGTCTGGACCGACCAGTCGCCGTTGTGCTTCTGCCCGGCAGGCGACGCCGAAGAATGCGTCGAAAATGATCTCGGCCGAGGTTTGGGCGTTTCTCGGGTCGTCCTCATCGCGGAGGTCGGCGATTGCGTGAACCAGTGGCTGCAGGAGTTGTTCGCGCATAGCTGCGAGTTCGGTGGGAAACATCGTTTCCCACCGGTACGTGTGGAGCAGGATTGCTCGATACCCCTGTTGTGCATCCTGCGTGTAGGGGAGGACAACGGCTCGAACCCATGCATCGACACGTTCGATCGGTGTGCTCGCCGATGCCATTCGTTCGACGACGTAGCTGGTTTTCGAGGTGGTGCCGTCTTGTAGAACGGCGACGATCAACTCTTCCTTCGAGTTGAAGAGCCGGTAGAACGCGCGGGTCGCGAGACCCGCGCGCTCGAGGATCGCGGCGACAGGGGGATCCACTTGACCGGTTTCAGCGATGAGGCTGCCGCAGGCGCGGATGAGGCGCTGCGCCTCCGTGAGGTATTCGTCGCGCTGCCGGCCGAATAGCCGATCGACGGCGGCGGTGGCGATGGGGTTGACAGCCCCCTGGTCTGCGGAAGTCACCTGGTCTGTCCTCATGGTCGTGGTGAGATTGCCGTTCTCGAAGTCGAGGATAGCTACACCGATGCGGTCCGAGGAGCGACGGCGAATTGCTGGTGGGGGTCATTCGCCCGACGCCGCTCAGTGGGCTTCGGCACCCCCGGTTGCGGGGGTCCGGCCGTGTCGCATTCGTATCGCGACAGCGAGGCCCGCGAGACCGACCACCGCTGCGAGGATGAAGGAATGCTGGAACGCCGCGTCCGAGTATGTGATTCGTCCGGTGGTTGGGTTTTGGCGCGCGATGTTCTCCGCCATCACCACGCTGAGGACGGTCACCGCGATCGCATTGCCGAGCTGGGCGACCACCCCGAGCATGGCCGCCCCTACCGCACTCTGCTCGGCCGGGACAGCGTCCATCACCAGGTTCGGTCCGGACGCGTAGTACAGACCCATTCCGATGCCGAAGACCGCCGAGATCAACATGATCTGCCAACGGTGTTCGGGCAGCGCAGCGGCGGCGACGAGGCCGACGATCATCGCGCAGACGGCGCCGATGAGTGTCAGCCGTGCACCCCGGCGGCGCGCAACGGCGCCGCCGAGGGGTCCGCAGAGCATTGTCAGCAAGCCGGTGGGAAAGGTCCACAACGCGAGCGCTGTCGCCGTCAGCCCCACGCCGTACGTGACCCCGACCTGGGCGGGCGTCTGCAGCATCTGCGGCATGAGCAGCCCGTATCCGGCGATCATGAACCCGATGAATAGGTACGCCACCAGTGTTGAACGCAGCGCACCGCCGGCGAGCAGTCGGAGGTCGATGGCGGGTGAGGTGACCCGTAGCTCCCAGACGACGAACGCGACGAGCAGTCCGGCCCCGCCGAACAGTGTCACAAGCGTGCCGCTGCTGACCCAGCCCCATTTGGGTCCCTGACTGATGCCGACCAGGATCAGCCCAACCCCCGATCCGAGCAGCGTGACGCCGAGTAGGTCGAGGCGCTGATGGAGTCGCAGCGATGTCTCGGGCACGACTACCGCCACCACCGGGATCAGCAGCACGGCGTAGCCCAGCATGAACCAGAACAACGATTGCCAGCCGTGGTTGTCGATGAACCAGCCGGCGACGAACGGCGACGCGAGCGCGCTGACGCCGATTCCGGCGGCCACGGTGCCCAGTGCGACCGGGACCCAGCGACGCGGGAACGTGTCGCGGACCAGCGCGTAGGACACCGCGACCATCCCGCCCGCGGCTCCCTGGAGGGCACGGCCCGCCAGCAGCACCGGGAACGAGTCCGCTGTCGCGCAGATCAGGGATCCGACGGAGAAGAGCCCGGCGAGGATCAGCATCACCCGCTTCTTGCCGTAGGTGTCGGCGAGCTTGCCGACCAGCGGCAGGCTGATCACGGCGACCAAACTCACCATCGTCAGGACCCAGCCCAGGTGCAGTGTGCGGAAATTCTGCGTCATGTGTGGAATCGCCGGATACACCAAGGTGATTTCCATCGGCGCGAGCTCGGATATCAGCACGATGAGCGCGAGCGCCGTACCGTACCGACAGCGCTGTTTTCGATCCAGTGTCGGTTCGTCACCGGGTCGTGGGGGAGGTCTGTTGGTCGTGGTCTCAGTCATGTTGATCTCGATCCAGGCGGACCCGATAGCCCGATCTGTCAGGGGCGTGTGGGTTCGCGCAGTTCTTTGGTGGTTTTGGGGGGGATCCGGTCGGCAACCGCCGCGATTAGTGGCTGTTGCGCAAATGTGCGGAACGGCGCCGGAGTCGAATCTGCTCCGTGCGCTCTGCGGGGGTCACTGCGGGTGTTTCCGAGGGCAGGAACTTTCGCACGTCCGCGAGGGGCACGAGCCTCATGGTCGGGCTCGGAACGCTGTCGGTCAGCAGCAGGCGGCCGTTGATGGTGCCGTGGGTGTGCCCGCCTGTGTCCAGCCAGTTCGGCACGCCGGGGTCCCGGTGGGAAATGACAGCGCGGAAGACGCCGTCCTCATCGAGCCGGGCCTGGGAATGATTGAGGGAGGATTGGCGAGAGAACCAGTTGACGGTCTCCCAGTACCAGTTCCCCGTACCGAAGCTCCAGTAGTGGCACTGCGGCGGCTCGAACTCGAGAATCACGGCTTCGTCGGGCGGGCACTGGAAACTGCCCATGCCGTATGCCTGATTCTGGAAGCCGCCCCACGCGCTCTCGCTCAGCGGGGTGAACGCCAGGGAATTCGCGGGCGCGTTCAGCGACAGTTTGCACATGTGGTCCCAGTACGCCCCGGCCTTGTCGAGCCAGCGAACGAGGCGCTGGGCCCGCGCCTCGACGTCGGCCTCCGACAGTGGGGCGGGCGGGGGGTAGACGGCGTCCACGGCCTCGATCACGAGGTTGGCCGGGCGCTCGGTTGCCCAGTCGCTGAACACCTGTCGCACGCACAGCGAGCCCGCCTCGGCGTCGATCGTCAGCCAGTTGCCGGTGTAGCCGGCCGGACGTTCGGGACCGAGGAGCAACTCGAACTCCCCGTCACTTCCGGCCGACAGGGTGCGACTGTCGATGTTGGAGTTGATCCGGTAGTCGGGTGCCTCGCAGAAGTGCGGGGAGTGGACCTGAATGTCGAAGTAGTGGGCGGTTCCCCGGTCGCCGTGGATTCGGTAGGTGCGGTCACCGCTGACCGCGGCGAGGGTGTAGATCACGTCGGGGTTGTCGATGCCCCAGCTGCACGTGGTGTCGGCCCACCTGCCGAACTCCGGATAGGCCGGATCGGCCAGTTCCATGCTCAGGAGGGCGCCCGCTGCGAGGTACCTGGTTGCGAATCGCAAGCCCTCAGCCCTTAGAAGGGGCGTGTCGGTATCCGGGTCGTCGAAAACCACCGTGCGGCCGAACCCACGCCACGCCTCGCTCAGCTGGTCGAGCAAGGCGCCTGAACGCACCGACTCCACGCGTTCCGTCATGTTTCTTCCTCCGTGTTGCTGCACATTCCTGGTCGGGAAGTCGGACCGGTGATTCACGAGGCAGACCAGCCAGGACCGCTCGGTACATCCGAGCGCAAATGACATACTCAAACTCGAAAACGTCATTGTCAACCCCCACTTCGATTTGACGTCTCGGCATGGATGGGTCACCTCCCACTGTCTCGACGAATCCATCGCGATGACGCCGGTCGGGGCAACCAAGGTCGTAACCAACAGCCAGGTAGAAGCCCGTTTTTCTCGGGCCACAGAGGGAAGGATCTTGCGGTGTCAGAGCCGGAAACAGGTGTCGAGCAGCGTGAGCCGGACTACCGATTCACCCTGGCGAATGAGCGAACTTTCTTGGCATGGATTCGCACAGCCCTTGGCCTCCTCGCCGGCGGCGTGGCCGTCGACCAGCTCGCAGCCTCGGTTGCCAATGGGTCTGCGCGCATCGCCGTCTCCCTGACCTGCATCGGCCTCTCAATCGCTCTCACAAGCGGTGCGTATTCACGTTGGCGGTCGATTCAGCGGGCGATGCGTCGCGATCGGTCACTGCCCAGCTTCGGCCTCATCCGGATCCTGGCCACGGGGACGATTGTCATAGCGGTCCTGGCCGGCTCCGCGATCGTGTTCTCATGAGCGCGCAAGGACCGAGGGACCAGGGACTGCAGGCTGAGCGAACATCACTGGCCTGGCGCCGAACTGCGTTGTCCGCCAAGGATGTCACGGCGATATTCGCGCATCAGGCCGCCGGCCGAGATTGGGGTCTCGGGGTTCTGTCACCCGTGATCGCAGCCTGCGCGACGTCGATCGTTGTGATCGCCAGCCTGGTCAAAGCACGCCAGATACGTAGAGGGCACATCCGAGCGAGCGCGCGGGCAACCGGCATTGTGTCCGCATCGATTTCCTGCTGTGCCCTATGGGTCGGACTTGTTGCCGGAGTACCTCACTGAAACCGCGGAAGCGCAATCAGGCAACTGCACCCCACCGAACCGGTGGTGGGCGCGCCCGAACTCGTCTTCGGCGGTTCGGACAGGCCCTGAGAATGAGCGGCCGAGTGACCGTAGAAGCACCAAAGATGCTGTCGCGCAGTCCATTATAGTGCCGATAGTTGCGGATACGCCGTTCCCCAGGTCGGCGGCCGTCCGGTTGCGTCGGCGACGCCGAGGCTCAAGTCGGGGAGCCGGTCGTACACCTCGGCGAGCACGCCCTCTTCCGGTCGCCGCCGCCTCGCACCTCCGTCGCTGCCCGGGCTCTCACCACGGCATCGCGCTCACCGGTCGCGTTCGCGGCGGAGTTCTTCGCTTTGCTCGGGTGCGACGCGCAGGTTGTGCCGCGACTGCGTTTGCCTATCAAGCTCCGCGCCCCCGTCGCAGGCCACGCATACCGCGCCCGGAATCCGGCAGCCGATCGGACACACCGGGCGGCGATATCCTGAACGGGTATCGCCCGAGTTGTAAAGCATGCCCGCCCGGGCTGTCGGGGGGCGCGGGGCGAGAGAAGGCAGGGGAGTTCTCGGCAAGGCGCAGGGCAGCGTGAAATGGTTCAACGCGGACAAGGGATTCGGGTTCATCACCCAGGACGGCGGCGGACCGGACGTGTTCGTGCACTACTCGGAGATCGCCGGCGGCGGCTTCAAGTCCCTCGAGGAGGGGCAGCGGGTGCAGTTCGAGATCGGCCAGGGCCAAAAGGGCCCGCAGGCCCAGAACGTACGCCCGCTCTGACCCCGCACCGGGTCGCACCTCGGCGACGGGGCGGCCCGGGGAGCCGACCTCGGGTCTGACGCGGAACAGGTTCCCGACGGCGTGCGTGATCGCACGCATCTTCTCGGGGGTCGGGTCGATGGACCTCTACAGGTCCGGCGATCACTACGTCCTGCACGCCGACCTTCCGGGCGTAGACCCCGGTTCCGTCGAGGTCGGTGTCGACGGCGGCATCCTCACCGTGAAGGCCCAGCGCAGCTGGCGCACCGAACACGATGTGCAGTGGTTGGCTTTCTGAACGCTTCACTGGGAGTTACATGCGTCAGCTCTCGCTCGGCGACGGCGTCGACACCGAACACATCGCCGCGACCTATCAGAACGGGGTCCTGACCGTGACCCTCCCGATTGTGGCGAAGGCCAAGCCCAGGCGCATCGAGATCACACCCGGCGCCGGCGGCGAAACGAAGATCATCGAGCCCGCCGACACGACCGATCAGAGCGCCACGTCCTAACTCGTTCACCGGACCGGACCCGGACCGGACCAGGCTTCGCATGCGGCCGGGCCCGGTCCATGATCGACACCATGGTCACCGTTGCCGAGGATGTCGTGCGCGTAGTGTTGAGGTATCGGAGGCCCTTCGTATGCGGGCGGTCATGACTGCGTCGTCGCCGAGTGAAGAAGTGACCGGTTCACGGCCGAGGAGGAGCGTCGATCATGACGCGACAACAGGACCACCCCTATTTTGCGCAGGCCCATGTGCGGCCCGAGCGGACACCGCGCCTGAGGCTAAAGCCCAAGGCCCCCGTCACCGGGTACGTCGAAGGGGCGTGGTGGCCCCACACACGTGATCTGGCGACCGAGCTTCCCGACCTGCTCGAGGTGCTCTCGGTGCGTCTGGGCCCGATCGATCGGGTCGTCTACGCCCTGAACGAATGGGAAGACGCGCCCGCCCGGATCGCGATGGTGGGGCACACGGTTCGGCTCGACGGCTACAGATTCCAGCCGGCCGACACGATCTACGTCCTCGGGGTCAATCGTGCCCGGATCGTGCTGCTGGTAGTGCCGCCGAACACCGAACCCGCCCGGGCGCATTCGATGCTGATGGGCGCGGCAAGCCCGAACGACGCCTCGACCGTCGAGGACCTGCTCACCCGCGGTAAGCCCGCCGCCACCGAACGCACCGACACCGCCGTGCAGGCGCAGCAACGCTGGGATTCCGAGGGCGGCGCCCGGGCCCGCTAACGCCGGACGCGCCTGACGAAAAGCCCCGCACATGGGACGCACCACTCCAGCTTGACCCGCCGCTGCTCCCCCCGAAGTCGGGACAGGATGCAGCGCTGAAAAACGGATACGGTCTGGACGTCGCGGAACCTGCGCGCAACCTATGCTGGTGTCATCCTTTGGTATCCAGATCGGGGAGATGCGGTTATGGCCTTCACTGTGACGTCTCAAGTCGGCGAAGGGGGTGGAACGACTGAGGATCGCTACGGCGACGACGCCCACTTCACCGTCCACGACAGTGGCGCCTTGTTCGTAGCCCGACCGGACGAGGAAGTGATCTACGCGCCCGGGGTGTGGCTCCGCGTGTTCAAGTCGAACCAAGCTAGCGATTCCGCGACGGGGAACTACGTCTGAACAGGTTGTGGACGACCGCCCGGACCGGACGATCAGCATTTGTCGACGCCGCGGCATGGGGGACTTTCGACGCCCACCGCGACGACCCCGAGTTCGGGTATCGGTTCCTGGTCGACCAGGCCGCCGACGCCGGCCAACCGATGGCGTCGCGAACGGCCTGGCGGATCTGCTCGGCGAACAACAAGTGGTGGAGTTCGTTCGGCAAGAAGCGTGGCACGAACATCGCCCGCTCCGAGCCACCGGTTCATGACGATCTTGTCGAGCGGAATTTCACCGCCGATGCCCCGAACCGGTTGTGGCTCAACGACATCACCGAGCATCACACCGGTGACGGCAAGCTCTACCTCTGCGCTGTCAAGGATGTGTTCTCGAACCGGATCGTGGGCTACTCGATCGACTCGAGGGCGGGAACGTCAGCACCTCGACAACGTCACTTGCTTCCGTGGTGGTCACCCGTGGGGCTACAGTCGCTCAGGCTTCAGCACCTGCGCCCGACCGACGCGGCGCGCCGCAAGAAGGCGCTCCAGTGACCCGGTAGCACTGGCGAACGCCTCTTGCATCAGATGATCGTTCTGGGAAAATCGCCATGTCAGAGCTATTCTTCGGGCTTCTTCGACTGGCATCGACAACGCGATCGGCCGGACCCGACCGACCCGAACCACGCGAGGGTGACGAACCGCCGCCCGTACGGCCACCCCACCCCATTCGGCCCCGAGTGCGCCGGCTGGCCCTCAGCGCCGCAGCAACGCATGCGGCTTCACACCTCGTCGACGACCCAATTCGGCGCATCACCACAACGCACCCCGATCGACCGTAGACCCGTCACCCGCATAGGACGCCCTCCAGCACCATATTGATTCAACGGTATTGGGGTTCACCGGCTCTTCCGACTTGATGTGCCTGCTAAGCCGGAAGTGCCGGTGAACCTCGGCGGCGCACCGCGTCAGCGAACTCGACGAATCGGCGATGTTCCTTGGTGAGATGCATTCACACCCACGCCAGTCCGCGCTTGTGAGAGGGGACAACTCGGTGGCACCTTCCACGAGTAGAATCGCCGGGAGAATTGATCAGTGACGCACTGTCAAAAAGACTCCCGAGCGAAGAAATGGCGGCCGCTATGTCTTCTCCGACCACGCAGGCTCCCACCAGTCTCGTGACCGCCACCATCAAAGCGGCGGACCTGCCGGGTTTCGCCAGTGAGGGGCCGATTCTCGTCGAGGTGGGAACCTGGGAACAATCGGGGCGGATGTACCGCCGAAGCTATCTGGTCGAGACAACTGTCGAGCGGCAACAAGACGCCGAGCCTCGCGGTCCGGAGGTCCGCGTCACCTTCGTCGAATCGGGTATCGACGCCATCACCTTCGCGGCGGAAGCCGATGTCGTCGTGCACCGCCCCTTCCTCGTCAAGCACCGTTGACGGAAGCTCGGGTCGGGCTTGAATGCGTTGTACGCACATGGAAGTGGGAAGTTCTGGCACGCGCGCGAGTCCGCTCGTCGACGGGCCGAGTTCGGTGCGACTGTGGAGGAACGGCCGATCGGTCGGCGTGACATCGTGCGAGCATGCCTATCGGTGGGGCCGGTCGGCAGTGACGTCGGTGGTCCAGACCGGTTGCAGCATGTGCCAGTCGGCTGGGTGCGCGGCGATACCGGCCGCGAATCGGTCGGCCAATGCCTGGGTCGTGGCCTGCACTCCTCGGGCGGTGTCGACGGGTGTATCGACGTGGAAGCCCCAGCCGTCGGGAGTGAACCAGCAGTGCACCGGTAGCAGTGGTGCACCGGTGTCGATCGCCAGCCGGGCCGGACCGGCCGGCATGAGGGCCGGTTCGCCGAAGAAGCTGACCGGGACGCCCGTGCCGGTCAGGTCGCGTTCGGCGAGCAACCCGACCGTCCGCCCCTGCCGCAGCCGCGCAGTGAGTTGTTCGAACGGTGGCGTGGCGTTGCCGGTGAGGGGGATGATCTCGAAACCCAGACTCTCACGGAACCGGACGAAGCGCTGGAACAGCGACTCCGGTCTGAGCCGTTCGGCTATGACGGTGGGCGGGCCGACCCGCTGCGCCAGCCAGACTCCTGCCAGGTCCCAGTTCCCGCTGTGCGGCAACGCCAGCACGGCGCCCTTGCCGCACTCGACCGTCGCGCGGATGTGTTCGAGCCCGGTGGCCGACGATTCCACGATCTCGGCCAACTGCACCGGATCCATCGACGGCAGCCGAAAGGCCTCGCACCAGTAGCGGGCATACGAGCGCAAACTCGCGTGCACGAGGTCGTCGGGTACCCGGGACGGTGCCGTGGCCGTCACCCGGGCCAGATTGCGGCGCAGCTGGTCCGGTCCGCCGCCGCGGGCCGCGCGGTCGGCCGCGACGTCGAAGAGGCGTCGCGCCCACCGCTGCGGGAGGGCGCGCACCAGCCGCCACCCTGCCGCGTACCCGAGATCCCAGGCTTGATCCTTCCGGTTCACCGCGCGCCCCCCAATCGTCTACCCGTCACCTTCAGCCGCAGCGGCGGGTGTGGCGGCGATGAACTGCCCGATGATTTTGACCACCGCGGCCGGGCACTCGACCTGTGGGAAGTGTCCCACCCCCTGCATCACAGCGATCCGGCTGTCGGGCATCGCCTGGTGGGCGGTGAGCCCGTGCGAGACCGGGATGATCGGATCGGCTTCTCCCCAGACCAGTTGGGTCGGCAGGCCGACGCGGTGCAGGCGGCGCTGCGCGCTGACCGCCTGACCGCCCGGGTCGACCACCGAGCGCAGGGTCCGCAGGAACGCCTGCCGGGTTGCGGTGTCCGACAGCGACGCGTACGCGCGCCACACCTCCTCGGCCCGATCGGCGGGAACACCCCTGGCGACGAGCCAGGAGCGCAACCTTCCCCGCCCCAGGGGCCGCAGGTAGGGCGGCGCCAGCACCGGCAGCGCCAGCGGCGGCAGCGCCACCAGGGGCAGCACCAGCTCGGCGCCGGGCGCGGACAGCAGCCGCAGCATCCAGCTCACCTCCCGGCCCAGCCCGCCGCTGGAAATGAGCACCAGCCGCCCGCACAGCTCGGGATGCTGGTAGGCCAGCTGCATCGCCACCCCGCCACCGAAGGAATGCCCCACCACGGTGACCCGGCCGATGCCGAGCTCGGCGAGCAGATCGCGCAGCGTCACCGCGAACGCACCGAGCGAGTAGTCACCGCGCGGTTTTGCCGACTCGCCGTGACCGGGCAGGTCCGGGGCCAGCACCCGGAAGCCTCGGGCCAACTCCGGCAGCACGAACCGCCACGTGCGCGAGCTGGCGGCCATCCCGTGGACGAGCAGCACAGTCTCGCCCGAACCGGCGAGCCGGTAGGCGACGTCGTCGCCGTGCAGGTCGGTGTGCACTACTAGGTCGGCCATCGCTACCTCCACCGGCCGGCAAGGCGACCGGTGGCGGCCATCGCCACCGGACCAGACCGTCGGCCATCTCATGAAGATCACACGTCATCCGCCATCAATTGTGCGCAGTCGCGGGGGACTTCGCAGGTTGTGGCGGTCGTCGGTCAGCATCGTTGACCGGTGAAACTGGAGCGAATGAGCGGTTCGGGCGGGCCCACGTGGAGGCGATCACCGCCGCGCTGCGTGAGCTCGGCGGGCATCGCGCGTCTCCCCGCTGCTCGGCCGGCTTTTTACTAATGACCTGGATGCTGCGCTGCGTGTTCCTGGGCTTCCCCTCGTATCGTGGAGACATCGCCATGAGGAGGTGCGGCGATGCAGACGCGGCGGAGATTCGATCCGGAGTTCAAAGAGGGCGCGGTGCAGATCGTGCGGGAGACCGGCAAACCGATCGCGCAGGTGGCCCGGGAACTGGGCATCAACGACGCAGGGTGCCGTAGTTGTTGACTTCCGGGCCCGTGACCTGCACTTTCATGCGCTCAGGACCAGGTCGACCGCGTGATGGGGATTGGCCATCAGGCACCGTCCACCGCCCCGCCGTGGTTCCCGATAATACTCGCTATCGGCTGAACGGAAGTGGTTGTGCTGCAGTATATTTCGTGAATCAGTTGCGCGCCGCGACGCGGAGTGCGAAGCTGGCGGGACGCCGTCGACGCGCACCGATGGTGGGCGGTGCCGACGCAGCGGCACCCGCCGGGCTGTGAGATGACGCTGGTCAGGCCATTTCGGGCACGCGCAGGTGCGCGACGGCGAGATCGAATTCGGCCACTTCCAGCACGCGCGCGTCGATGTCCTGACTCGCGGACGACCTGACCCGGTTCGCGTGCTCGCGGCCGCTGTCCATCGCGTCGTGGCCGTCCCACGCCGTCACCGCGACCGCGCGCCCGGTCGCTCGGTCGACGAACAGGCTGGCGCTGCAAAAACCGTCCATCGACTCGATCTGGGGAAGCACGCCCGCCCGGAAGGCGTCGATCGCGCGATCGATCGCCCCGGGATCACCCTGCAGCCAGGTGCAGCGGGCGCACGCGCCCTCGCCCGTGCGGTGATCACGATGCAACACCGCGATCTCCCACTGCTCGACCGTGTCGACGGTCCCGCCGAAGGCCCGTGCCGCGTCACGGCGAATCGACTCGACACTGGCCCCGCCGGCCCGCATCGCCTCCTCGGATTCCCACGCGGTCGTCGCCATGCAGCGGCCCGAATGCCGATCGGCCATCAACGACAGCCCGACACACCCCTCGACGGCCAAGAGCGCCGGCATCACCTCGTCGCGGAGATGCACAATGCCGGCGTCGACGGACGAGGGCTGCGCCTGAATTGTGGTCGTGCGTGCGTACATGCCGACTCCTGCGGTCGGGGCGGCGCCCCGGTGGCGCCACCGGTCCGCTCCCACCCTGCTCCCGTCCGCGCGCGGACGCAACGGTCGGCGGTCCTGGCGGCCGGGACCGTGGCCCGGCCAGAGGACCACCCGTGCACCCGCACCGACCGGCCGGGCCGACCGATCGCGAGGTCGACGTGGTGGCGTGGTCGCGGCGTATCCCGGACAGGGGGGCCGCGACGATGTCGGGGCCGCCGGGGGCGGGGTGGCCGCCGCGGCGGTGATGGTGCCCGATGGCTGCGACCCACCCCGAAGGACTGGAAGAAGGCTCGCGCCCGGCTGAAGGAGAGGCTGCCTCCGCTGGGTGCGAGCAGCGAGACCCGTTCCACGCGAACTTTTTACAAGTTCCGTTGCACAACGACGATGACATCGCTCGGTCGCGTCTACTTCGGCTTTGCGGTACTTGTTGCGGCCGCGCTTGGTGTGAGGAGCTGATGGGTACTGCTCGAGCCCACCGGCGCCGCGCTCCGGGTCGGTAGAGCCCGCATCAGGCTCGGCAGGCGCACTCGTACGGTGGGCGACGACACGGAATGCGACGCGGAATACAGTGACAACGCGACAATCACCCTCGGACATCACCCTGCGAACCGGGAGACCCTCCCCATGAACCTTCAACCCAAAACCGGTCGGCGACGACGATTTTCGGTCGGGGCCCGGGTGAGAACCCCCCACTCGTTCGACACGCAACTCCCGGCAGACCAGTGGCCCCTCGCCTCGGGTGTGATCGTCGAGGAATTCACCAGCCTGGGCGCGATCGGCGCGCGGTCGTACGGACGCGACTGGGCCCACCCGCGGCGATGGGCGATCGCCCTCGACGACGGAAATCTGATCTGCCGCGACAATGAAGACCTCGACGACGACCTCGGCGACCTCGGCGACGACCTTGACCACGAATGACCGCGGCAGCGGTGGATGACCCACCGACCCAGCGGGGTGGCCTCGACGGGAGCGGGAGTGTGGACGTATCCTCGAACCGAGTGATTCAATTTGAATCACCAGGAGGTGGGTTTGATGACGGTCACCGAGAGCCGGGCCGAGCGGGAGCTGATCCGTACCGCCGCTCGTCACCGGGTCGACGACCTCGAGCTCAACCGCGCGATCTTCCGCGCCTCCCACGACGGCAAACTGACCCAGCGTCGGATCAGTGCCATCGTCGGGAAGCACTCCCAGGCCACCATCCAGCGGATCCTGGTCCGATTCTCCGACGACCCGTCACTGCTCGAGGAGACGCCCGCCGAGGTGATCGACAAACGCGCCGCCGGTCTGATCGACGACGACGCGATGATGGACAGGCTGCTGAACTGGCGCTACACCTTCGGCCGGGTGCCGTACGTCGACGGAGTTGCCACCGACGCCTACACCTCCGGCGACTGGGACGACATCGAGCAGGCGTACTACCTCGATCGACTCACCGACGACGAGTTCGCCCGCCTCGTCGAGCGGAACAAGGCGCACCTCGAACGAGCGGCCCGCGCTCAGTGACGGACGAGGACCGGTTGCGCGGCGCTGTCGCCGCGCAACTCATCGCCATGTCGGCCCCCGGGCACCCCCTGCACACCGATGCCGACCACAACACCAACACGCTCTACGCCGGCGACGTCCACCGCTTCGCGTTCCGCAAGCGCGTCGTCGCCGAGTACCTCGACCGCCAGAGCCCGGTTCGCGGAGGCCGCTCCGCGGTCGTCTCGGCGGGCGCACCCGGGGCCGGCAAGAGCACCGCGTTGCGCGAGCACGCGGCCGACCTGACGGGCTTCCGCATCCTCGACCCGGACATCGTCAAGGACTACCTGATCGAACGGGCGATGCGCGACGGAGTCTACGACGACATCCTCGCGCGACCCCTCGGCGACGGGCGCACCGTCGCGCCGCGCGAGCTGGCAGCGCTCGTCCACCACGAATCGACCCGGCTGATCGATCAGATCCGCCGCATCTGCATCACGCGCCGCGAGAACATCGTGGTGGAGGGCACGCTCACCTGGAAGGGACAGGCACCGAAGCTCGTCGCCGAGTTCACCGAGGGTGACTACCAGTCCGTCGAGGTCATCGCCGTCGAAGCCGACCGCCCCTCGCCCACGAGCAGGCCCTGTCCCGCTGGTGGTCAGGCCGCCGGTGGTGGGCGGACGGCGCGGACAGGCTCGGCGGCCGCTTCACCCCGCCGGCAGCGATCGACATCTGCAACACGGGACACCGCCCAGTCGCTGTGCGCCCAGCACGCCGTCGAACTCGAAGACCTCGCGTCCGCAGGCGATCAGCCACCCGCGTGGCAATCCTGCGCCGCAACACCGCCGGCGAACTGGAAACGATCCTCGAGCGCAGCCACCCACATCCCAGGTGAGTGTCTGGTGGCGTGGGTGCGCGCCCGGGCCGGTCAAATCTGGCGGAACCCACACCGCTCGACCACATGCCTGTGGCCGAGCAGTTCGACGACGTCACCGACCGAGAGCGATCGGTCGCCGCGGGCACGGTATTCCAGCACGGTGTCCTTCGGCCTGGCCGCGAACGCCGGGTCGTCGCCGACGTCGAGGTCGACGTCCTCGACCGGCCCCGACCCGCACCGTGGTCAACCTCGAGCACGTGGGATCCGGCAGGCGCCCTGCCCGGCGACTTCGCCATAATCTCCGCTATCGGCCGGTGGGGCTGGACTGACTCGTCGTCTGCTGGGCGCACCCCGGGATGTCTGGTCGATCGGGGGTTCAGGTGTCGTCGATGCGGGCGGCGAGTCGGCGCAGTCGTTCGGCTTCGCCGGCGAGGTGGTCGATCGCGTCCCGCAGTGACGTGCCGCGTTCGGTGGTCAGCCCCGCCAGGATCCAGCCGCGGATCAGGGCGCTGACCGGCACGTCGGCGTCGCCGGCGAGGCGCTCGATGGCGGCGAAGTCCTCTTCGCGGAGCCGCACGGACTGCACGACGGTTCGACTGCGCCTCTCGCCTCTCGCCGTGTCCGGCGGGGCCGCGTCGCGGGCGGCTTCGGGCTCGGCGTGCACCGTGCGCACCTCGTGTTCGGCCATGCTCGCCGTCCCCTTTCGTGGCGTCGCCGGTCCGAGCCGGTCGACTTCCCTTCTGTTGGCGTCGGGGAAGCCCTCGTCGCCGCGGTGGACGAGGATCCCGCCGGGACACGGGCGGCGGCGGTGGGGGTGTCCGATCACCCGGACCCACCTGATGGCGTGCCCGCCGTGTGCTCCGCCCCGAGCGACCCGGCCACCGAAATCGTGACTACAAATCTACGACAACAACCGCGTGTCCGGGCCTCGAGCCGGGGGTGTGTCTCGCCCCCCGGGGGGTGTTCGGGTGGGGGACACGCCGGGCGAACGCCGCTGTGACGGCAGGCTTCCGGGTCTTACCGTGGATGGTCGGCTGGTAGTCGCGAGAGAGAAGAGCATCATCATGGCGTTGCCCACATTGACCCCGGAGCAGCGTGCTGCCGCGTTGGAGAAGGCCGCCGCCGCCCGCCGCGCCCGCTCAGAGTTGCGTGCGAGCCTGAAGTCCGGGGAGCTCACCTTCGCGGACCTGCTCGCCCGGGCCGACGAGGACCCGGTGGTGGGGAAGACGAAGGTCCTCTATGTCCTCGAGTCGTTGCCGGGGGTCGGCAAG
>NZ_BAABFB010000002.1:0-9647 GCF_039540555.1 Rhodococcus olei
TCTCGGTCGTGGTCGTGTCGCCTGAGGGCCGGTTAACCGATAGGGGATTGTTGGACCAGATCTGCCGCCCGATCTGCTTCGGAAACGCGGTGAAGGCGAGCAGATCCACCCTGGCTGCATCGAGGTGATCGGCGACCCGCGGGAGCTTCGTCGAGGGCGTCGATCACCCGATCATATTGAGCATGAACGGAATCGGCGTCCGGCTGGTCGTAGACCGAGTGCAGGAGCGCTCGCACCCAGGGCCACGAGTTCTTCGGTGTCAGGGACATGAGATTGGTCGAGTAGTGCGTTCGGCAGACTCCCACTGTCAACCTCTGAGGATTCCTGGTGTTGGTGTGGGGGCATGGGTCGGGGCCGCGCGTCCGGACGGGTGGCGGCTGGGTCTGATGTGGGTGTTAGCTTGCGGTGGTGGTCAGCGCTGCGGCCGCGTTGTGAAGCGCCGGGTCGTAGGTGGTGTAATCGGTCCAGCAGCGCCAGAGAACGCGCATCCAGCGAGCCCCTATTCCGCGCAACGCCCGGTGATAGCGCTGGCCGCGTTGGGTTCGTGCCTGCTCAAACGCGGCCGCGGCCCACGGTGAGGTCTTCATCGAGTTGAACGCCCACCACATCGCCGCCTCCCTCAGATGGGTGTTCGCGGCATAGCGGAACCGGACGCTGCATGACCGGCCGGACGATCGGGTCACCGGCGCGAGTCCAGATTCTGCGAGAAGCGCTGCTGCCGATGGGTATCGGCGGCGGTCTTCGCCGATCTCGGCGAGCAGGACCGAGGTCAGGGTCGGGCCGACGCCGGGGAAGCTGGCGAAGATCATGGCGTCCGGATGCTCGGCGGCCGCGGCGGCGATCGCAGCGTCGTATTCGGCGAGCTGGGTGTTGAGCAGCTGCAGCAGCCGTGCGAAGGTCTGCGCCGAGAACGCCTTGCCCGCGGTGGTTCCCGCCGACGCGCTCAGCAGATTGGCACGCATCCTGTCGGCAAGTATTTGGGGCTGTGTCCGGCCGGTGTAATGGTGCCGGGTCAGGAAGCCACTCATGCGAGTGGTCTTGACCCGGGCCGCGGTGGCCGGGGTCGGGTAGTCGAGGATGAAGGACAGGGTGATCTGCCGGTCCACCGAGGAGAACAAGCGTACTGGGGCCGGATGGTAGGCCTCGAGGATCATGCGCAGCTGCGACTCGACGGCCTGTTGGGTTTCGAGGAGTCGGTCACGATCACGGGTGAGCGCCCTGATCTCGGCGAGCAGTGGAGAGGGCACTGGGAGTTCGTGCCAGTAGGTGCGTTCGTGGCGGAGGGTGTCGGCGAGCACGAACGCGTCGAATCGGTCGTCCTTGACGGCGGCGACCTTGTAGCGTTCGCGGGCCCGGGCGGCGATGCGCGGCGAGACCGGGAAGACGGCGTGCCCAACGGACTGGAGGTGTTCGACGAGGAGCCCTTCCGACCGTTCGATGGCGATCGGAAGCCTCGTTCCGTGGCGGCGCAGTTCGGTGTCGAGCGCTGCCAGACCGTCCGTGTCGTGGGTAAACCTTCGTGAGATCACCTGTGAGCCTGCATGGTCGACGATGCAGAGTTGATGATGGCTGCCGCCCCAGTCGATGCCGGCGAAGGCCGGCCAGTTCTCCTGTTGTGCCACTGCATACTCCCCTCAACGGGTTCTGCTTCCGGTCCGCGGCTGGTCTCTCCGGACGCTCATCCAGGTGCTCGAGGCACGACTCCCACTGGCCGGTCGAGACCCGCCACCGCCGGGAGGGACGGGTCTGCCGCTGGACCTTTGCCGGTCACGCTGCCAAGGTCCTCACCCGACGGTGGAAGGAAACCGGCGGGACGATCCCGCCACCATTGATGTTGACGGATGAGCGTTGCCACGATGCCCCGGGCAGGGTGGCGCCGATCGCCGACACGAGGCCGGCGTGGGCGTCGGAGGTCACCAACCGCACCCCGGACAGACCTCGGGCGAGGAGCGACCGGAAGAACGCCAGCCAGCCGGCGCCGTCCTCGGCGGAGGTCACGTCCAGGCCCAGGATCTCCCGGTAGCCCTCGGCGTTCACGCCGACCGCCACGAGTGCGTGCACGTTCACCACCCGACCGTTCTCACGGACCTTCAACACCAAGGCGTCAGCGGCGACGAAGGTGTACGGTCCGGCATCCAATGGTCGGCCGCGGAACGCCTCGACCTGGGCGTCGAGGTCCTTGGCCATGACGCTGACCTGGGATTTCGACAGTGAGGTGATGCCGAGGGAATCGACGAGTTTCTCCATCCGTCGGGTCGAGACGCCGAGCAGGTACGCCCCCAAGCACTTCGTGCAGGGAGGGACCCCCGGTGGCCACCACCGAGGTCAGGGCACGCTCGGCGCGTTTGCGGCGCTGCAGCAACCAATCCGGGAAATACGAACCCTGACGCAGCTTGGGGATCGCGACGTCGAGAGTGCCGGCGCGGGTGTCGAAGTCGCGATGCCGGTACCCGTTGCGGCTGTTGACACGTGCCTGAAGAGCGTTCACCGAAACCGGCACCGCACACGCTGTCGGCTTCGGCGCCCATCAGCGCGTCGATGAACGTGGACAACAGGCTGCGCAGCAGATCGGAGCTGGCGTCGGTGAGCCGATCGGTCAGGAACTGGTGCAGGTCGATATCGTGGGCAGTGGTCATCGCGTGGTCCTTCATCGAGTCGACTTGGTAGGTCTCTCGAAGGACGCTTCTATGTTTGTCAATGAGCGACAGTGGCGTTCAGGGTGCGAGAGTTCGCGGGCGGTGTAGCGCTTGAGTGAGCGTCGGATCTCTGGGTCGGATTTGCCCCGTGCGCGGCTTGTGGCGATGTAGGCATGGGTGCGTGGGCACATCCGCCAGCGGGTGAGCACGATGTCGTGCAATGCCCGGTTGAGCTGGCGGTCACCACCGCGGCCCGGGCGGTGCCGGTGGGTGCGGCCGCTGCTGGCCGGCACGGGGCTTACTCCGGCGAGCGTCGCGAACGCTGCCTCGTGCCGGCACCGGCCGTGATGTGACCAGGACACGATCAGCTGGCCACCACTGACGGGGCCGACACCGAGCTTGTCCTGGAGTCCGGGCGCGAACACCGCGACGAGTTCGGACAATTGTTGTTTGTTGTCGGCGAGGGCGCGGGCGCCGTCACGGATCGCCAACGCAAGCCCGCGTGCTTCGGCTCGACGCACCTGCACCTCGGTCGACTCGCCCGAACGGCCGCGGCGGCGGGCGATGGACCCGAGGTTGTGCTCGGTCATAGTGACCCGGGCGAGCAGGCGATCATCGTCGTCTCCGGTGAGCAGCAGGGCCCGCAGCCGGTTGATCTGCGCGGTCCGTGCGACAGTCATGTCGTGCCGCGCGCCAAGCAGGATTCGGATCGCTTCGCGTTCACCGTCCTTGCGCGGCAGTGCCTTTCGGCTATCATCCATCCGCAGCACCTGAAGCGCGGCAAGATGTGCGTCGATGGGGTCGGACTTGCCGCGGCGCCGTGTTTGTCGACGAGGGCACTCGACCTCGACGACCAGGATCCCAGCGCCGCTGAGCGTGCGGGCGAGCCCGACTCCGTAACTGCGGGTGCCCTCGAGCCCGACCACAATCCGAGGTCCGGGCGCGTGTTCGGTGATCCAGGCGAGGACGTCGGCGAACCCGGAAGCGTTGTTGGCGATCGACAGTGTCGCGATCGTCGCACCATTCGGCGCGGTCATTTCCAGTGCGTGGGTGTCGCGGTGGGTGTCGCCACCGATGACAGCATCCACGGTCTCTGCCACCATGACCATGGGCCTTGCGCTCCCCAGTGCACGGGTCAGGGCGGCACCGGCCCGAGAGGAGCCACCCGGCGGCATATCTGTGACGGGTCACGTGCCTTCCGGCTCGGACAGGCTTCTGATCAGGCCAGCAGGTGGAGCGGGCCGGTGCCGACGCCCGGAACGACCGGTCCTTCGCATGGCACACCGATCGGCGGCCAAATCACGCGTGAGT
This sequence comes from Rhodococcus olei, assembly GCF_039540555.1. Lineage (NCBI taxonomy): Bacteria > Bacillati > Actinomycetota > Actinomycetes > Mycobacteriales > Nocardiaceae > Rhodococcus > Rhodococcus olei. The sequence goes on from NZ_BAABFB010000002.1 coordinate 3,948, forward strand.
CAGTTCCAGGCATCGGCACCGATCCTGACAGCGATTCCATCGAGAAACCGCTGCGACACACACTCACAAATCACGCGATGACCGCCTGCTTTCCGGCTACGACACGCCGGTGACGTCCTGATCCGGTTCGTACACCATCGTCATGGACGCAACCCGCTGTCCGGGTGCGTTCCGTTGATCCGGAGTCGGACGTTGGTTCCACCGGGGTTCGGGTGGCGAACCCCCCCCGTCACTGCTCGACAATGTCAGGGGCAGGCCGAGGCCGCCGTGCGCGTTGACCGGCCACCGAGAGAGGGGTGGCCGGTCAACGACCTCCACGGAGGAGAGCCGCCGCCGGGTCGTCGCGCCGGAGAGTCGGCAGCTCGCGATCCGGCAGTCCGAAATTGCCGCCTCTGCCGGGCTATTCGTCGCAATCTCCGCCACCGGCCGCACGGCGACGGATCGTCACAGCGCGGCGCGCCGCGGCCGTCGCACCGGTCAGTGCTCGTCCGCCCGGAGCGGGAGGGGCACCGCAAGCGCTCGCCGTGCGTTGTGGCCTTGCTCCCAATGCCCGGCCGCCTTTCCGACGATCCTGCTGGCGGCGCTGCGAGGACGATGTCGGTGGTGACGGCGCTCGCTGAAGTTCGAGGTGACCGTGACGCGCCGGCGGCGGAGACGACACCGCGGCGGGGGAAGGTCCCGCAGTTACCGGGCGCTTCCGAGTTGGGAGGCGGATCCGTCGCGGATCTGCGATCCTCGGGTCGACAACCGAATCCGCGAGATCGGAGCCGCCATGTCTTTCTGGGACATCATCTGGTTCATCATCGTCTCCTTCGCGTTCATCGCTTACCTGATGCTGCTCTTCTTGATCCTCACCGACCTGTTCCGGAACGAGAAGGCCTCGGGTTGGGTCAAGGCGATCTGGGTGGTCTTCCTGATCTTCCTGCCGTTCCTCACCGCGCTGGTCTATCTGATCGTCAACGGCAGCGCGATGACCAGCCGTTCCGTCCGAGCCGCGCAGCGGGCAAAGGACATGCAGGACGCCTACTTTCGTGAGGTCGCCGGCAGGTCCGCGACCGCCCAGATCGCCGACGCGAAGGCACTGCTGGACACCGGCGCCATCACCGAGGCCGAATTCCAGGCACTCAAGGACAAAGCCCTCCGCTGACCCACCCGGACAGACTCACCGCCCGGGCCACAGCCGGACGTGGCTCGCATCCGGCGCTGCGGCCGCGGCATGGGGTCGCAGCAGTTCATGGTCGGGATGTCGGTCGCGACGGGGGCGGGAGCGGGGGTGCTGGAGAACGCGCAAGGGCCCTGGAATTCGTGGTGAGGGGAGGGAATTCCAGGGCCTTTTGTTGCTCGTCCGCGGGTCGCGGCCCGAGGGGTGAGAACCAGGGGGGCGTTCTCACCCGAAAGACATTAGTTGAATCGTGGATTCAACGCCGACGAGGGGTGGGTGCACCTTGCATTGCCGGATCGGCCGGGCCTCGCCGGATCGACCGGGCCTCGCGAGGCGGCCCCGACGTATCGGGGCGCCGTGCTCGCCCTGGTGGTCGGGGGGTGGAGTTCGACACCCGCGATCGCGATCGCCGGTGCCACCCGGCCCGGGTGGCAGCGCCCGGCTGTGTTGGGGACGTGGGCGGCGCCTCAAACCAGCGGCGGGCGGGGACGGCGGCGTGTGCCGTTCCGCCGCAAGGGGCGACCACGACGCGGGACCGGGGTAGTGCGCGATGGTGTCGGCGCGGCTACCTGCAGCGGCACGGCAGCGGCGGCGTGTTCGTAGTCGAGGCGGGTGGAGAACTTCGCGATCTCGTACGGGTTGACGTACACGACCAGGGCGTTGTTCTGCGCCTTGAATCCCGGGTTCTGTTGGGGCCTGGTTGAGTGCGATGCCGGTGCCTTCGCCGGAGGACGACTCGCGATCTGGTAGCCCGGCCCGGAACCAACCTCTCAGGCGAAACAACATAATTCCGGCTATCGGCCGGTGGGGCTGGCCTGACTCGTCGTCTGCTGGGCGCACCCCGGGATGTCTGGTCGATCGGGGGTTCAGGCGTCGTCGATGCGGGCGGCGAGTCGGCGCAGTCGTTCGGCTTCGCCGGCGAGGTGGTCGATCGCGTCCCGCAGTGACGTGCCGCGTTCGGTGGTCAGCCCCGCCAGGATCCAGCCGCGGATCAGGGCGCTGACCGGCACGTCGGCGTCGTCGGCGAGGCGCTCGATGGCGGCGAAGTCCTCTTCGCGGAGCCGCACGGACTGCACGACGGTTCGACTGCGCCTCTCGCCTCTCGCCGTGTCCGGCGGGGCCGAGTCGCGGGCGGCTTCGGGCTCCGCGTGCACCGTGCGCACCTCGTGTTCGGCCATGCTCGCCGTCCCCTTTCGTGGCGTCGCCGGTCCGAGCCGGTCGACTTCCCTTCCGTTGGCGTCGGGGAAGCCCTCGTCGCCGCGGTGGACGAGGATCCCGCCGGGACACCGGCGGCGGTGGGGGTGTCCGATCACCCGGACCCACCTGATGGCGTGCCCGCCGTGTGGTCCGCCCGGAGCGACCCGGCGACCGAATTCGTGACTACAAATCTACGACAACAACCGCGTGTCCAGGCCTCGGGTCGGGGGTGTGTCTCGCCCCTCGGGGGTGTTCGGGTGGGGGACACGCCGGGCGAACGTCGCTGTGATGGCAGGCTCTCGGGTCTTACCGTGGGTGGTCGGCTGGTAGTCGTGAGAGAGAAGAGCATCATCATGGCGTTGCCCACATTGACCCCGGAGCAGCGTGCTGCCGCGTTGGAGAAGGCCGCCGCCGCCCGCCGCGCCCGCTCCGAGTTGCGTGCGAGCCTGAAGTCCGGGGAGCTCACCTTTGCGGACCTGCTCGCCCGGGCGGACGAGGATCCGGTGGTGGGGAAGACGAAGGTTCTCTATGTCCTCGAGTCGTTGGCGGGGGTTGGGAAGATCAAGGCCGGGGAGATCGCGGGGGAGGTCGGTATTCCGCTGACCCGGCGGCTGGCGGGGTTGGGGTGGCGGCAGCGTGAGGAGTTGCTCGCCCGTCTGGCCTGACCGGTCTGGACGGGCCGGGAAGGCATGGGTCCGGAGGGGCGGGGGAACGCCTGCGGCGAAAGATCGGGGGTGTGCGGGTTCTTCCGCCGCCGCGGGTGCGTGGCGGCTCGCGCGACCATCGGTCGTCGACCACAACCGCCACGCCGGCGATGCACGGGCCGGCACTTCGTGGGCCGGTGCACCGGATATTCGCCTTCCGGGGGCAGGAGGCGGTGGGTGAGGTCGTCGAGTCGGTGCCGTGGTTCGGGCAGCGGGATCGATCGGGTGCCGCGAATGTGACCGGCGCGTATGGGGACCGGACCGGTGCCCGTTCCACCGCCCGTGGTGCTCGCCGCTGCGGGCCCGCCTCTGGGCCACCCCCGGGGCCGGCGTCCGCGCCGGGGGAGAGGGTGCGGGGTCGTCCTCCGGGGCGTCGGGGTGAACCGTCGTGTCGGAGCGCACGGTGGCATGATCGAGGGTGGGCCGGTCCGTCATGGTGGGCCGGCGCATCGAGGCAGGGGAGTTCTCGGTATGGCGCAGGGCAGCGTGAAATGGTTCAACGAGGACAAGGGATTCGGGTTCATCGCCCAGGACGGTGGCGGACCGGACGTGTTCGTGCACTACTCGGAGATCGCCGGCGGTGGCTTCAAGTCCCTCGAGGAGGGGCAGCGGGTGCAGTTCGAGATCGGTCAGGGCCAGAAGGGTCCCCAGGCCCAGAACGTGCGCCCGCTCTGACCCCGCACCGGGTCGCATCTCGGCGACGGGGCGGCCCGGGGCGCCGACCTCGGGTCTGACGCGGAACAGGTTCCGCGACATGCGTGATCGCGCGCATATTCTTCCGGGGTCGGGTCGATGGCCCTTCTCGGCGATTCGTGGTGGCCGTCGCCCGGGATCGGGGTTGGCCTGGTCGTGACGCGTTGGTGTCGCGACCGGGGATGCTCCGCACTTCCACGTGGGCAGCCGGATCCCGAAACCGTGGGTGAGCAGCGTCCCTACCGCACCGTGGGCTCGGGGACGCGGACGATGGGCAATGTTCGACCTCGCTGCACGCCACCGTCCACCCTCAACGAGCCCCGAACGCTGTGCAGCGCCGAGATCCGAATCGAGATCGTCGACGGTTCACCGGTCATACTGAGCTGATGCGAGCTTCCGCCGTCGCCGCCGGTTGCAGCACGCGAGCGATGCACGGCCAGCCGCTGTCCGTGGTGGTCGGGCTCTACGCCGAGCACGCGCGACGTGCCGCCGTCACCAGCGATTTCGTCACCGATGACGGTTTCCGGCTCGGTCGGTGGGCCGACCGTCAGCGGATCGCGCGGGCCGTGCGGACACTGCCCCCTTGCCGCGAGGTCGAGTTGGATGCTGTCGGATTCGATTGGCGGGTCGATCCGGTACCGAGGTCGGACGTCACACGTCTGCGGATGCTGACCGAGCTCGCCGCATTCCGTGAAACCCGCGGCACTGCCGAGGTCCCGGTCCATTACACGACGGACGACGGGGTGCGGCTCGGGGAGTGGTTGTATCGACAGGTCAAGAGGTGGCGCACCGGTGTGCTTCCCGAGGATGAACGGGCCGTCCTCGAACTGTTCGGGGTGTCGCCACGACCGCGGCGGAGAGGACCGCGCCGCGAGGTGCCGCGCACCTGAATCCCCGCGCCCCACCGAGCGTCCCGTTCGCGAATTGTCCTGATCGCGATCGAGGTGAGCACTTGGTGGATCGGATTCACGGCGGCGGCCTCCGCGAATCCCCCAGCCGCCCCGGTGCGTCCGGAGACCCACTGGTGTGAGAACTCGGCGACGAGCTGAGCCCTGTGGCGACGTGGTGGAGGGCTTGTACTCCGCTTGCGGCACTTACCGGGCGCTTCCGGGTTGGGAGACGGATCCGTCGCGGATCTGCGATCCTCAGGTCGACAACCGAATCCGCGAGATAGCTCATGCCGATCACCTCGCCCCGTCATTCGACTCTCGTCAAAACGACGCCGTTGTTGTTGACTGCCTGCGTGTCCGGCGGAACGACGAAATACACCTGCCCACCACCCTCCGGCGCGTACTGGGTGGACGATGCGATCGGCTTCTCGCACCACCGGTCCGTGCAGGCCTGAACCCACCGCAGCGAAGTGACCGGCCCGGTCCCTGCGGTGACGGCATACCGGCCGGGAGCGATGTTCTCCGGCACCGCCCACACCCCCGTGGAGTGTACGGGTCGACGGCGGGTTTGCCGCTCTGGTCGCCCTGCCTCTGGACCCACGAATCGGGCGTCGAGGCTGTCTCTGACGGGCCATCCGATCATGTCAGTACCCCCAAGGTGGTTGCGGCCGTCAGGGCCGCGATGCGGGCGATCATCATTTCTTCGCCTCCTCCATCGGATCCCCTGCACGCCGGACAGCGCTCACGAGAATGAATTCTTCAACGGTGGTGCCGCACAGCTTGGCGGCTTCCTCAACCTTCTGCAGCTCGTCGCGGTAGAACTCAACCTTGATAGTGGCCTTGTCGGGTGGCCGACTCACCGACCGGACCGCCTCTGCGTCGCAACCCCTTCGCTGAGTAGGCGCTCGGGGCACCGCGGCGGAGTTGCTCCGCTCCGTTTCCCAGCCCCCTCGCCGAACCCGCCGTGCGCCTCTCGCCGTCGACCCGGTGCGTCGGCGTTGTAGCCGGCGACGAACGGGTGTCGGTGCACTAACGGGCCGGCCTCGCGATCACC
>NZ_BAABFB010000003.1:0-925 GCF_039540555.1 Rhodococcus olei
GGCCGCGGCGGTGGTGACATCGTGGGCCGTCCCTGCATCGAGTTCTGCGCAACGGCGGATGAGCACGGTGTTGCTCAATCCGGACAGCGCCTCGCGCAGGCCCGTGTCGGCGCCGACGAGCACGGCCTTGAGTTGGTTGATGGATTGGGTGCGGGCCTTGACCGCTGATGCTTTGGCCAGCTTGAACATTCGGATCATCTCGACCGGACCGTCGCCGGCCTTCGCGCTGGCTGTGGCGCAGCCTGCCAGCACCGCGTGGGCGGCTGCTTCGGCGTCGAGGGCATCGGTCTTACCGCGTCGACGACGGGTGGCCTTGTCGGGCTGGTTGACCTCGATCACCTCGACGCTTTCGGACCGTAGGTGCCGAGCGAGCGCCGCGCCGTAGGACCCGGTGCACTCGACCCCGGCTCGTCGTACCGTGCCGAGCGTGCGCGCCCAGTCCCACAGCTGCCGGTATCCGGCCGCGGTGGTCGGGAAGGACCGCGTGTCCACCAGCGCGCCGAGGACGGTGACCACCGCCGCGACGTGGACAACCCGTCCGCACACGCCAGCACGATCCGCGCCCGCGTCGCGAGTGCTTGGGCGGTCTTACTGCGTCTCACCCAGCCCTGCAACACCGACAGCATCCCGCCAGCGTGACGGAACCAGCGGGACCCGACCGGCCATGACACGCCAACAGCTTCCGCCGCCTGCAGCGTCGTCACGCCCGAGGCGATCCGTCGCCAGAAGTCCCGCTGCACCGCACGCGACGGCTCCGGCCGGCCCGGTGAACGCATCGGCGGCCGCAACGCCCGATCCGCCGCCCACTGCCGCCGCGCACCCGAAGGCGCCTCCGGCATCTGCTTCCCGCCACGTCCCATCGCACATCTCCGTGATCGAGGTGTTGCGACGACCGGTTGAATCCGCCCTGAACTCCGCGGTCGCT
>NZ_BAABFB010000004.1:0-913 GCF_039540555.1 Rhodococcus olei
GGCCGCGGCGGTGGTGACATCGTGGGCCGTCCCTGCATCGAGTTCTGCGCAACGGCGGATGAGCACGGTATTGCTCAATCCGGACAGCGCCTCGCGCAGGCCCGTGTCGGCGCCGACGAGCACGGCCTTGAGTTGGTTGATGGATTGGGTGCGGGCCTTGACCGCTGATGCTTTGGCCAGCTTGAACATTCGGATCATCTCGACCGGACCGTCGCCGGCCTTCGCGCTGGCTGTGGCGCAGCCTGCCAGCACCGCGTGGGCGGCTGCTTCGGCGTCGAGGACATCGGTCTTACCGCGTCGACGACGGGTGGCCTTGTCGGGCTGGTTGACCTCGATCACCTCGACGCTTTCGGACCGTAGGTGCCGAGCGAGCGCCGCGCCGTAGGACCCGGTGCACTCGACCCCGGCTCGTCGTACCGTGCCGAGCGTGCGCGCCCAGTCCCACAGCTGCCGGTATCCGGCCGCGGTGGTCGGGAAGGACCGCGTGTCCACCAGCGCGCCGAGGACGGTGACCACCGCCGCGACGTGGAGGTCTTTGTGGGTGTCCACGCCGAGAACGACCTCATCGGCGAGGCCGTCGTTCTGGTGCTGGTCGGCTGCGTGGGCGATATGCGGCACGGTCGTCTGTCTCCTCGAAGGCTCGGGAACGGATGGCCGTCGCCGGGCCGTCGTGGACGGTCAGAACTGAGATGGTGCACGGCAAGGCCCCTATCGGGACACGTCCTCGGTCCGGCGGCAGCGAGCACCGTCCCGGGTCCTGGTCGACGGATCTACGCGAAGGCATCGCGGCCGGTTGTCACACGGGTCAGACCACGGCCCCGGGACGGTGCAGGATCATCCTCTCAGTTGTCACAGATCAGGTGCAGATCCAACTCGGCCGGGGTGTTGGCGTCGACGGTTTTGAGAAACCGTA
>NZ_BAABFB010000005.1:0-8443 GCF_039540555.1 Rhodococcus olei
CGTCGGCGTCGGTGCACCACCGGAGGTCAGCCAGTCGATGATCGACACCTCTGCGTCGTCCAGACGCAGATCAGGCTGTGGGGTGGTCAGTAGTCCGAGCACCGAGAGCGGCTGCACATCTTCCGGCAACTCGGTCAGGACTACGTCGAGTCCGGGAATCTGGCCGCGCTCGGTGAACTGGATGGCAGGTAACAGCAGTCGGTGAGCGCGCTTGATCGACCACAGGCTCCGATCTCCAGCGCGCTGCCGCACCCGGGAGGTGGAGACACCGAGTCGCTCGGCGGCCTGCTCGACCGTGAGTGCGGATTTGAGCAGTTCCCGCATCCGTGCTTGCCGGTCCGCGACCGCGGCGGCGAGCGCTACCGGAGACTGCGGCGCGCCACCCGCGTCGAGCAGCGCGGCATCACTCGCGCTGAGCCCGGATGCCGGATGCGTGGCGTCGCTGAGTGCGCGGAGGATCGGTACCAGGTCCTGACGGTCGATCGCGGCGGCACCGAGCGCGGCGGCGGCGGCGGTCTCGAAGTCGAGATCGCCGGCCAGGTAGCGGTCTTCCACACTGGTCACGCGAATCCTCCTAACAGTCACTCGCAGTATATCCTGCAGTTAACACGCGCGCTCCTGGTCGTTCGCTGGCGACCGCCGACACCGTTCCCGGTGCGCCGCGGTCGGGATCGCCGCAGTGGCACCGGGACCGGCAATCGCGTTGAACCGAGGCCGGTCGCGTCGCGCTAGAGCAGCGAGTGCGGGTCAAGTTGGCCATTGCCGAGCTGGCCGGCGTGGATCCGGGCCACGAGGTCGACCGCGCCCGTCGAGAGGGACTGCTGCCGCCTCAGACCGTGGGAGACCGGGTGGTCCGGCGGGAAACGCGACGGTGATCTTGCGCGGCGCCCACCGCCGTGCGCGGACCCGCAAATATAAACGGCCAATTGGGTCGTCCGTGTTCATTCGGCCAGCAGGTCGGTCTCGGGCTGGAGATAGGGCTTCCCCTGTTCAAGACTGCGGCGGGCGGCCACTGCCAGCTGAACACCGACGACAAGGCCGGACAACTGTTCATGGTGCTCAGCTGGGTCCTCCAGGCGTTGGCGTGGATCTTCGCAACTCTCGCGGTGGCCGGTTACGTCGGACTGATCCGCAAGCTGTGACTTCGGGCCTATGGGGGTAAGTGCCGAAACGATCAACCGGTAGACGATGAAACCGGTATCTACCAGGGCGAATGTCGTAAAAGCTGTTACCGGCCCCCAACCGCCGGGGATCGTCACCGCGCGGGCGAGGGGACCGGTGTCGCGCCGGCGGCGGCCACGCCGGTCGGTACTTCAAGTCGGGTCGGCGTTCGAACATCGCTGGTTCTGGCGCGTTCACGCGTGGTGCGGGCTGATGGGGCACCCCGCCTGGGGAGTATCGGCCCACACCATTTCTCTGTCGGTGTGGCCCCCAGTGGAACGATTCGCTCAGCTGGTCGCACTCACTGGTGGTGGCGGAACACCTCGGCCAGCTGCCCTGCGGTCGGCAGACCCGCCAGTCCAGACGCGGTCGGGTACCCGGCACGCCAGCTCCGTGACTCGTTCGGCCGGGAACGCATCGACACCGTCGACCAAGATGGTTGGAGACCCGGCGAACGGCACCGCTGCGGCTTCCTCTCTTGTACTCGGTAGCCGGTCGTCCACGTCGGCGCCGACCCGGCCCGCGCTCGTCAGCGCAGCCAGGACGTGTTCGCCGGCTTCCCGCCGGTTCGGGCACTCGTCGACGTAGAGGATTTCGACTTTCACACGCCCTTTGTGACCAACGCGATGACGGGAGCGCCGTTGCTCGGCCTGGTCGAGCGGGGCCTCATCGTGTGACCCCGACGTCCGTTGGGGGGTGGCGGTTCCTTAGGCTGGACGGCTGTGTCGGCAGCAGCGCGGAATCAGGACGTGAGTGTTCGCGAGGCAGCGTTGCCGATCCCCGCTCCCGCGCCCGTGTGGCCTGCGCTGCTGGCGGTGCCGCGCCGGGGCCGTCGGTGGCCGGGGGTTGTGCGGGGCGGGGTGACGGTCGCGCTGCCGGGGCTCGTCGGCGTCGCATCGGGCTTCGGTTCGGCGTCCGCGATCGCGACGCTGGGTGCGTTCGCCGTTGTGTACGGCGAGGGCCGCCCCTATCGGGTGCGCTGGCGCGCGGTCGGGATCGTCGGCGCCGTGCTGGTCGCTCTGGCCGGCATCGGCGCCGCCGTCGGGTCGAGCGTGTACCGGGCCGTCGCTGCAGGCGGATCCGCGCTGTGGCCGATGGTGATCGTGCTGACCATGACGGTCGTGGTGGCGTCGTGCGCGTTCGTGGTCGACGCCCTGCGACTCGGTGCACCCGGCGCCTTCCTGATGCTGTTGACCCTGGAGATCGCGTCCGTCCTGCCCGCCACGGGTGTGTCGGTGCCCACCGTCGTCGGGTGGACGGCGATCGGCGCGGGCGCGGCACTGACCGTGTCGATGTGCGGTGCCCTGGTCCGCCCGCGCACCCCGGAACGCGTCGCGGTCGCGTCCGCGGTGGCCGCCGTCGACGCGGCCCTGGACCGGAACTCACCGTCCCGACGCCGGGAGGCGGTGCGGTCCCTGCATGCCGCGTGGCAGTGTCTGTACGACGCGAACCTCGTTGCGACGCAGCACCCGCTGACCAGGACGTTGCGCGCCTCCCACCTGCGGTGCGCGAACGCCCTGCATGTGTTGGACCACGATGAGGCCGTTCCGGAGGACGACCTGCGGCCTCCGGTTCCGTTGCGGCGTCCCTCGATTCGCTACCGGCTCGTGCGGGCCGCCCACCCTCGGGGTCGCTCGGCCACTGTTGTCGTGCGACTGCTCGTCGCCTGCCCCGTGGCGGGTCTGACCGCGGTCGCACTAGGCGTGGGCCGGCCCGACTGGGCCGTGATCACCGCTGCGATGATCCTGCATCAGGGGCCCGATCGGATCCTCGGAACGTACCGGGCCGCACACCGATTCGCCGGCACCGTGCTCGGGCTCGCGCTGCTCGCCGGTCTGTCGCAGCTCGACGTGCGGGGTGCCGCGCTTGTCGTCGTGTTGGCGCTGATGATGGCCGGGACCGAGGCGTACCTGGTCCGCAACTACGGTCTCGCGATGGTGTTCATCACCCCGCTCGCGATGATTCTCGGCGGGCTCGGTGCCCCTGCCGACCTGGTCGGGGTCTCCCGGGACAGGTTCTTCGAGACGGTCGTCGGAGTCACGGTCGCCGTGGCCGTGTTGTGGGGTGTGCTGCCCCGCGCGTACCGCCGGATCCTGCGCGACGCGGACGGTCAGGTCGCAGGGATCCTGACCCGGATCGCCGACACCGTCGATGGCCGTTCCCTCGCCGAATTGCGTCGCGACCTCGAGTTCGACCTGCACGCATCGACGGCGGCCGCGATCACCGCCGCCCACACCGACCCCGCTTGGACCCGTGAACGCTGGCCCGACCATCACCGTCTGCACGAGCTCGGCTACCGGATCCTCACCTCACCGCGGGTACCCGACTGCCAACCAGAACCGGACCGGACACCGGCGGCAACTGTCCGGTCCGGGCTGAGTTGGCATGAGCGACCTCGCGGTATGCCAACAATCCTCGGACACGGCCGCGATATCCAGTCCGGATGAAGATGACATTTCCGTAGAGTGTTCGACCTCCGGTATGGGGCGCCTGATGGGCCGCACGCACCGGGTATTCGGTCACTGTCAGGCGAGTCGACGAATCGCAGCAGGTCATCGTGGGACCGTGTTGCCACCTTGAACCGGACACGTGGCGGCGCGCCGTACCATGCCGGGTTCAACCGGAAAACTGCCAACCAGAACCGGACCGGACAGCAACTCGCCGATCCGGTAGCCGGAAACCGGCCTCTGCCAGGGTGAGTGTCGTAACAATCCTTATCCGAAATTCGTAATTGGTTGCGCAGCAGTGGAGTTCGGGTGGGCTCGACGATGTGTCATCGTCGCGTCGGTCCGGCGTCCCGGTCGGGGGCACCGTGGTATGGCCCCGGGGTTGGCGTCGTTCCATCGGCGGCCCGCTCGGGGGCGGCGCGGTGTCGTGTTCGGGTGGGGCCACCTCGATTCGGTCACCGCGGTCGTCGGCCGACTACCGTCGCCGGCCGTCTACCTGTGCTGGCCGAGCCTTCTCGCGGTATCGGAGTACTCGCGCAGGTGGCGATCGCGCTGGGCGCTGCTGACGGCCACGGCAGCAGCCAGAGGAACGACCTGCGTCGGGTCGACGTGGTGGCCGAGGTGGCCGCGCGGATCGCGGGCGGCGAGCGGGGCGTCGTCGGCATGATGCTCGAGAGCTTCATCGAGGCCGGCCGCCGGGACTTGGCCCTCGGCAAGGCCGACGAGCTGACCTGCGGGCAGTCCATCGCCGACGTGTGCGGCGGCGGGGGCGCCACCGGCGCCCGGCTGGACGGGTTCGCCGCGGCGGTCACCGACGCGCGGCGGGGGCCGAGACCGGGCGTTGAGTGACGGGGTGGGGGGATTTTCATCCCTGGGGTGGGCGTTGTCACCGGTCCGGGCGGTGCATGCTCGTCTGGATGCCTCATCCACTCGGGCATCCTTCACCCCAGGAGGACTCCGTGAGTACCAATGGATTTCGCGCAGCGGCGGCCGGATTGCTCGTGGCCACGTCGATCGGTGTCGCATCCGGTTTCGCGACCGCGGCCGCCAGTCCGAAGATTGTCGGTCCGCCGGCGCCGGGGGTGAGCCAGGCCGACAGTTGCGGCGGACTGCAGGCCCAGTACGGGATCCTCAAGGAAGGGATGGCCCAGGAGGACCCGTCGTCGAAGACGTGGTCGAACTATCGCCGGTCCGCTGACGCCACCCACCGGGAGGCGGTGCAGGAGGGGTGCGCGTGGGCGCAGTGACCGCGGGGGGACCGCTGCCTACCGCACGTTGCGTGTCCGGAACTGCACGCTGATCCGGGGGCCGGTGTCCACGACGCGACCACGATCTGGCCGGACGGGGCCATCCCGTCACCCACCCGGCCCATCGATTCCCGGCGCGGCCCCGGCCGTGTGCCCGAGCACGCGATCCGGTGGGCGAGGACCCGTCCCTCTGCAGGGGAAACGTCGCAGTCCCGCTTATCGGCATACAAGGACGACGAATTGCATCGGTTGCAGGCACCGCGCCCAACGCGAAGGCCGCTACACCGCGACGGTGTCGTCGAGGTCGATGCGGGTGGCGGGCGAGTGGAGTGGGAAGTGTTGTCACGCAACGAGTTCGATACCATTGCTCAGGCGAAGGCCTGTGTGCTTGACTGGTGCTACGGCTTCTACAACCGTCGCCGACGTCACAGCACCATCGGAATGGTCAGCCCGATCAACTGCGAGAACGCTGCGATCAGCGAGCCCAACGCCGCGTAACGGAATCCTCCACGATTTGGGGGGAACCACACGGTGCGGGGTGCCAAACGATCGACGACAACATCGTGCTCAGCCTGACATCCCGCCGACCACCATCAGGTGCTCGTCAAACTGCTCAAGCGCCCTTCAGCGCCCGTCTCTGAACATGCTGAGCAGTCACCGCCCTGAATCCACCAGCCGGCGGAGTACCGTGCAAGCGTCGACGATCTCGCCGATCTCACCGACAACGCCGCGCAGCGTGATGCCGCCGTCGGCGAGGGTGTAGGTGACGCCGACGATCGCGCAGGTGCCGTTCTCGACCTTGTCGGCGATGATCCGCGATCGGTCCATCAGCAGGAGGCCGGTCTCGACGACGTGCCGGCTCTCGAGTTCGTCGACGGTGTGCAGGCCCTCGTTGCGGCCCATCAGGATCGAGGGGGTGACCCGCTCGACGATGCTGCGGATGAAGCCGCCGGGCACCTCGCCCTTGTCGAGTGCGGTGAGTGTCGCCGCGACGGCGTTGCAGCTGTCGTGGCCGAGCACGACGATCAGTGGCACGTTGAGGATGTCGACGGCGTACTCGATGGAGCCGAGGACCGAGCTGTCGATGGTGTGACCGGCGGTGCGCACGACGAACATGTCGCCGAGGCCCTGGTCGAAGATGATCTCGGCGGCGACACGTGAGTCGCTGCATCCGAACAGCACTGTGGTGGGGTGCTGCGCGTTGACGAGTGTGGCCCGGTCGATGCCCTGACTGGAGTGCAGCGACTGATCGCCGGCAAACCGCTCGTTGCCCTGCTTGAGGGCTTTCCAGGCCGAAATGGGGTTGGAATTGGGCATGAGAGCCATTGTGCACAGAACCCGGAATCGGACATGCCTGCGACCTGGTGAAATGACGAAGGGCACGGTGTGACGATCGGATGAATTCCTCCGCACTGATCGGCTGGTACGAGCGAGCGGCCCGCGATCTGCCGTGGCGGTGCCACCGCCTGGCACACCTGATGAGCGATCCTGGACAGTTAGCTGTTGCGGGTCATGACGTTGTGGACACTGGCCGGGATCGGGTCGAGCAAGGCGGATGGGTCTTCGCGTGCCCGTCCGACATATCCGACCGGTCGCTGACAAGTGCCCTGTCCGACGACCCTCGAGCGGGACGTTTCCATAGCCGCGGCACGTCGACCGCGGCGCCCACCCATCCGGCGGCGAGGGAGTCACCGCGACCCGTCGGCGAGTACGCGACCAGATCACCTCGCCGGGATCAGAGGGGCGTCGCCGAACTCGTTGGGCGTCCCGCGCGGGGTCAGGGCCGCGATGTAGTGCTGTGGACCGTGGTCGTCCAGCGAGAACCGGAACGGCAGACCCCGCAGCAGCCGGAATCTGCTCGCCACGAAACCCATCGGCGCACCGAAAGCGTAGGCACCCCTGAACACCGGCCCGACCGAGGCGAGGATGCGTAGGGGGACCAAGCCTCGCCCACTAAACTTGGGGATTCGCATGCGTCGACTGTCCGCTCACGCAGCGGTGGGCGTCTGCGCTGCATTCCGGCGGGTTCGACGGCATCAGGTACTGGGCGCGCCACGAGATGAGGCACGTCCACGCCTGTCTCGCGTTGTTCGTGCCCGGCGGTCCCGTTGACTATCCGCACGTTTAGTGCGTACGTTCACGTACGGTTCTGGCGTACGATTGGGGTATGACCACTGCACAACGACGCGAGGTGTCGGTGACGCACGCGCGGGACCATCTGTCGGCGACCATTGCGGAGCTGGGGGCGGCGCAGGCGATCCGGCTCGTGAACCGTGGCCGTGTCGTCGCGGTGCTCGTCTCCCCGGAGCGGTTCGAGGCGCTGCTCGACGCGGCCGAGGACGCCGAGGACTACCGCGCGGTTGCTGAGTACTCGGCCGATCCCGATCCCGATCCGATCCCGTGGGAGGACGTGAAGCGCGACCTCGGACTGGTCGGGTGAGCGAACGCTACAGTGTGCGGATTCCGCGCAAGGTCGCGAAAACCATTGCGGCACTGCAAAGAACCGAACAGAGGAGAATCCAGGCCGCGATAGAGCTGCTGGCCGAGAATCCGCGTCCGCCCACCTGTACCGCGATGGTCGGCTACAGCAACACCTACCGCGTGCGGGTGGGGGCGTACCGAATCGTCTACGAGGTGCGTGACGGTGAGTTGGTCGTGATCGTGATCCATGTCGGTCACAGGAGAGAGGTGTACAGGTAGACGTGTGCGCCCCGTGCCCTCGGCCGAATCGGTCGGGGGCGCGTTCGTGTCTGGGTCGGCCGCGCGTGGGGCGCACGCACACGGGCTGATTCGGTGCCCGTGGTGTCCGGTGTCCGCACGGTGCCGAGGTGCCTGGCTGTCGTGGTCGGCCGTGCCCGGGGCCGTCGCTCGTGCGCCGGGCGGCTCGGGGTGTGGCGGCGGCGTGCACCCTGGACCGCCCTTCGGTTCGTGCCCGAGCTGTTCTCGGCGGCGCGGCATGTCGCGGGTACGTCGTTGGGTGGTTGCGGTGTGGTGTCGGTGGGTGGTGTGTTTCTGTGCTGTGACCTGGGCAGATGACGGCACGCCCCAACCCGAGGCCGGCGGTGCGGGTGGGGTGGTGCAGGCGACTTCGGGTGGGGCTCGGTTCGGGTGCAGGGGGAGGGGCGTGAGTGTGGTTTTGAATTGTGTTGTGCTGCAATGTATTAATTGAATTCTTTTGTGGTGACGTAATATTCGACATGTTTGCATATTGGATTCGGTTGGTTTGTCGTAGTATGTTGTGAGCGTTGATGTTTCGTTTCTAACATTCGAGTGCTCGTTTTGCCCTTGTCGAGGCGGTGGTATACCATGGGTTGCATGACATCGGGACGGGTTGGGAGCGACGCGACGGGCCGGATCTCGACGCGCGCAGCGCGTCCCTGCCTCTCGTTCGGGTTTGGGGGTACTGGGATGTTGGCGCTGAATTATGTTGTTGCTGCGGTTGTTTCGATTTCGAGGGGAGCGCAGCGACCCGCTCGACGGCTGCCTGGGGTGACGCACTGCGAGCCGCGCAGCGGCTCCCCGGCGGGGAGCGCAGCGACCCGCCCCGTCTCTCGGCGCGCAGCGCCGAGAGCAGCGCCGCGGAGTTCC
>NZ_BAABFB010000006.1:0-16078 GCF_039540555.1 Rhodococcus olei
CCGTGAGTGCGGATTTGAGCAGTTCCCGCATCCGTGCTTGCCGGTCCGCGACCGCGGCGGCGAGCGCTAGTGCGGTCCACGACCAAGCGGACCTTGCCGAGACGGGAACCGTGGTCGGTACCGCGTCTGGCGAGCATCGGTGTGATCCCTTTCCTGAGGAGCAGGTTCCGGTGCCTGTCGCAGTCGTAGTTGTAGCCGCGGTCGGCGAACAACCTGCGAGGCCTGCTCCGGGGACGACCACGATGGCCACGAATCCGAGGAACCGCCTCGACGAGCGGGATCAGTTGGGTGACATCGTGGCGGTTTCCGCCGGTCAGCGACTCCGCAATCGGGGCCGTGCCGGTCGACGATCCCATGATGCTTGCTTCCGGCACGGGCGCAGTCGACCGGCGACTGCCGGTGTGATCCCCCTTTGAGGGCTCGCACGTGCGAGCCGTCGACCGTGACGTCGTCCATTTCGATCAGGCCGGCGGCCCGCAGTTCCGTGAGCAGCTTCTCGTGCAGTTTCGGCCACACCCCGGCCTCGGTCCACTCCCGCAACCTGCGCCCACAGGTCACGCCGCTGCACCCGATCTTCTCCGCGGGCACATCGCGCGAGGCGACGCCTGTGCGCAGGACGAACACCACACCGGCGAGAGTGACACGATCGTCGACCGGCTTTTGCCCGGGGAACCGGTACCGACGGGCAGGGCGAGGCGGCAGCAGCGGAGCTACCCGCTCCCACAGATCGTCCGGAACAGGATCCTCAGACGCCGTCCGTACGGTGCCCAAAACTCCCGCGGTACGCCATCTGCCACGCCGAACTCATTCTGAAACGGTCAGTTATCAAGAGGAGGAACACGACCGCGGCGGCATGTCGCATGCCGCCGCGGTCGTGTTCCACGGCCAGAGCGGCATGTGGTCGCGTCTGGCGTACGCGCCGACGTTGTACAGATCCGCGACGTCGTCGTCCTCGGCATCGCCGCGCAACCGCCTGAGGCCGGACCGCACCGTCCATCCGGTCCGTTTCCTCGCTCCGGCACCCCGGACAGCGGAATCCACTGGCAGGAAGGTACATTGCGAAAACATCATCAGTAATGATCATTCGGTCACGTTCGTGATCGAGGCGCGCGACGACACCCCCGCCGCGGAGATCGATCGCCTCGCCGAAGCGGAGTGGGATCGCCGGTTCGCGACCAGCGGCCACGCTGGGCGGGTGCGCATCCCCCGGCCGATCGCGGCCATCCCGCACCCGAATACCGAACGCGTCGTCCTACACACCTACGAAGGCGTCATGTGGGATTCACCCTCTCCGCTTCCGGGCGATCCCACACGAGCCGAGCCCTTCACCCGGGGTGTCCGGCGCCGCGCGGAGACGCAGGCAGGGTTGGTGACGCGGTAGGCGCACAGCTGCCGTAGTGCTCGACGACGAGCCCCCGGCTGGGGCAGCCTCCCAGCTGACCGGTGAAGAGGACCCGAGGACCATTTCGATCTCAAGCGGCCTGTGTTGGCTTTCGCTGGGATTCGGGGAATTCGGGGAATTCTGTCCGTACCCGAAGCGGCGATATCCTGAACGGGCATCGCCCGAGTTGTGGGCATGTCCGCGCGGGGTGCCGTGGGGCGGGAGAGAGCACGTACCTGATGACCGACGCCGATCCGCTTCGAACCGAGCGTGACGTGGCCGCCGTGGTCGTGGGCGAGCTGGGTGCGGCCGGGTTCGACGGCGCGGAGGAGATCGGGCGCGGCGGTTTCGGGGTCGTGTACCGCTGCAACCAAAGCGCCCTGGAGCGGACGGTGGCGGTGAAGGTGCTCACCGCCGAATGGGACGAGGAGAACCGGGAGCGGTTCCTGCGTGAGCAGCGGGCGATGGGCCGGCTGACCGGGCACCCGAACATCTCGGGGGTGCTGCAGGTGGGGACCACCGAGGGTGGTCGGCCGTATCTGGTGATGCCGTACCACCCGCAGGGCTCCCTGGACGCCCGGATCCGGGTGCACGGTCCGCTCACCCAGGAGGAGGTGCTGCGGCTGGGGGTGAAGACGGCCGGGGCGCTCGAGACGGCGCATCGGGTCGGGATCGTGCATCGGGACGTCAAACCGGCGAACATCCTGCTCACCGACTTCGGCGAACCGGCCCTGACGGATTTCGGTATCGCGCACATCACCGGCGGGTTCGAGACCGCGACCGGGACGGTCACCGGGTCCCCGGCGTTCACCGCCCCGGAGGTGCTGGGCGGGGACCCGCCGAGCACGGCCGCGGATGTGTACGGGCTCGGTGCCACGTTGTTCGCGGCGCTGACCGGGCATGCGGCGTTCGAGCGCCGCAGTGGTGAGCAGGTGGTGGCGCAGTTCCTGCGGATCACCACGCAGCCGGTGCCCGACCTGCGCGAGACCGGTGTCGACGACGAGATGGCGGCGGTGATCGAGCGCGCGATGGCCCGCGCACCGCAGGATCGGCCCGCCGCGGCGGCGTTCGGGGAACAGCTTCAAGAGCTGCAGGGGCGGAGCGGGTTCCCGGTCGACGAGATGGCGCTGCGCGCCGAATCAGCTGAGGAGCACGCCGGCGGTCCGGCGGCGCCGGTGCCGCTGACCACGGGACGCCCGCCGTCGCCGTCGGGTGCCTCGGCCGACGGTAAGGGGAATCTCCCGGTGGAGCTGTCGACGTTCGTCGGCCGCCGCAGCGAGCTGACCGAGGCGAAGCGGCTGCTGGCGGTGTCCCGGCTGGTGACGTTGACCGGGATCGGTGGGGTGGGCAAGACACGGCTGGCCTTGCGGGTCGCGGCGAACGCCGGGCGGGTGTTCGCGGACGGGGTGTGGCTGGTCGAGCTGGGAGAGTTGCACGACGGGGCGCTGCTGGCGGACGTGATCGCCGCCGCGCTGGGTGTGCGGCCCCAGTCGACGCGGCCGCTGCAGCAGGTCATGGTGGACTTCCTGGCGCCGCGGGAGCTGCTGCTGGTCCTCGACAACTGCGAACAGGTGGTCGATGCGACGGCCGAGCTGGCCGAGACGCTGCTGTCCACCTGCCCGAAACTGCGGATCCTCGCCACCAGCCGCGAGTCCCTGAACGTCGGGGGTGAGGCGGTGCTGCGGGTGCCCCCGCTGACGCTCCCCGACCCGGACCACGAACCGTCGCTGCACGGAATGCCCCGCTACGACGCGGTCACCTTGTTTGCCGAACGCGCCGAAGCAGCACTGCCGGGCTTCGAACTCACCGCCGACAACGCGGCCACCGTGGCGCAGATCTGCGCCCGCCTGGACGGGTTGCCGCTGGCGATCGAGCTCGCGGCGGCGCGGCTGCGGGTGCTCTCTCCCGGAGCAGGTCCTGGCGCGGCTGACCGACCGCTTCACGCTGCTCGCGCGTGGGAGCCGGGGCGCGCCGACCCGGCAGCAGACGCTGCGCCTGTGCATCGACTGGAGTCACGAGCTGTGCACCCCGGCCGAACAGCAGCTCTGGGCGCAGTTGTCGGTGTTCGCCGGTGTGGAACTCGACGCCGCCGAACGGGTGTGCCGATGGGACGATCTGGAACCGGGTGATCTGCTCGACGTGCTGACCTCGCTGGTCGACAAGTCCATCCTGATCCGGGAGGAGTCGGGCCCGGTGGTGCGGTTCCGGATGCTCGAAACGCTGCGCGACCACGGCCGCGAGAAGGCCCGAGAGTCCGGCGAGTTGGCGGACCTGCGGCGACGACACGCGGACTGGTATCGGCAGCTCGCGCAGGGCGCGGAGGCCGGGTGGATCGGTGCCCGGCAGCTCGACTGGATCGACCGTCTCGACCGCGAACAACCCAACCTCCGCGAGGCCCTGGAATTCGCCCTCACCGACGACACGGGAACAGACTCCGACTCCGTGCTGGCCTTCGCGGCTGCCCTGCAACCGTTCTGGTACTCGCTCGGGCGACTCGGTGAGGGACGCCGCTGGCTCGACCGCGCCCTCGCCGCCGCGTCCGGGACCGCGTCCACGGTGCACGCCAGGGCGTTGTACTGGGACTGCTCGCTGGCCGGGGCCCAGGGAGACCTCGCCGCGACGGCCGCGCTGGTCACCGAGGCCCGGGCCCTCGCCCAACAGTCCACGGACCCGGTCGTGCACGCGTACGCGGAGTTAGCCGAGGGGATGCACGAGATCTACACCGGTGACCTCGCCGCCGCGTGCGCACGATTGGAGGGGATCCATGACATGTTCGCCGCGCAGGGTGATCTCCTTGCGCAGGTCTCGGCGCTCCTCTACCTGGGATGGGCTCGCGAACTGCGACAGGACACCGCGGGCGCCCTCGACTGCTACCAGAAGGCCCTCGCGATAACCGAATCCCACGGGGAATCGGTGTCGCGGTCGTACGCACTGTGGGCCGCCGCGGTCGCCGTGTGGCGCCAGGGCGATCGCGATCGTGCGCTGCGGCTGCTGCGGCAGGGACTCGTCCTGGTCCGTCGCCGGAAGGATCCGTTCATGGCCGCGACGTGTCTTGAGGCCCTGGCCTGGATCGTCTCCGCCGAGGGCAGCGCCCGGCGCGCCGCCGTGCTGCTGGGGGCCGCGCAGGCCCTGGTCCGGGTGACCGGTGCCTCCACCGTGGTGTTCCCGAATCTTCTCGTCCATCACGAGGAGTGCGAGCGGACCACCCGCCGGGCACTCGGGCCGCGGGCGTTCGAGGCGGCACACCGCGAGGGCGGCTCGCTCGATCTCGACGCCGCCGTCGCCTACGCCCTCGGCGAGGAACCCGCGGCCGCGCCGCCCACCCCTGGCCCGTCGACGGAGCTGACCAAACGGGAACGGCATGTGGCCGACCTCGTCGCCGAGGGGCTGACCAACAAGGCGATCGCCACTCGTCTGGTCATCTCCCCACGCACCGTCGACGGCCACGTGGACCGCATTCTGACCAAGCTCGGCTTCACCTCCCGGACGCAGATAGCGGCCTGGGTCGTCGAACACCAACGGCACTGACAACGAAGACCGCACGAAAGTTGTTGTCACACAATCGATTAACAACAAAGATGAGCGGGACTATGTCTTCGTCGCTGGACAGCTCGAGTCGGCCCGGGGGAGGGGCGAGCCGGGTCCGGCGTGAGCAGCCCTCCCGGACGAACCTGCACGACAGGTGGACAGGACGCCTCGCAGCTCGCCTCGACCTGGCCGCGCTTCGGTCGAACCCCTCCGAACTGTGTCTGGTCCGACCCCGCTGTGGCCACCGTCTCCCGTCAATTCGGGATCGGTTGCCCTCGGCGGCGCCCACCTCGGCCGGGTCCGGCGCATTCGGGATGCCGACGCGTGGTCGGGCCGTACCGATGTTGCGGGAGGCGGTCACCGCCCTCGCCGCGTGCACCCGCCCGCCGGTCGACCTTCCTCAGCCTGCACCTGTGGTTCAGGAGGGCGGCACAGCAGACAGGCCGCGAACGAGGTCCAGCCCGAGCGTCCGGTCGAGGTGGACGACGGTTTCGAACTTCGCCCCGTCGGGCACCCGAGGATCGGATTCGAGGCTGCGCAGCAACGCGATGGCGCGGGCGAAGTCGAGACCCGTGTCGAGGGCACGGTGAACCGCATCCGTATACGACCGGGCGAGGGGTGCGGACGCGCACCGGGACCACGCCGCGACCGCACCACGCCATCGGCGCAGCATCCGGTCGGCGGCCTCGACGCCCTCGTCCGTCAACGTGACCGCCCGCTCGTGCCGCGTCGCGAGCAACATCAGGCGCAGCGTCGCCGGATCCGCGACCTTCCTCGGTGTCCGATCGTCTCGGACGTCGCCGACCGTGACGTGCAGGCGGTGCCCGTCACGGTCGGTGGGTGCCGGATCGGCGGCGCCGCCGACGGTGAGCGCGACCGGGCCGACCAGGGCGTCCTCGACCGCGGCCGGTGAGTCGACGATGTCGGCGGGTCGGCGGATCATCAGATCGGCGACCACGGCCGGGTCGGGTACTTCGGTCCCGACCCATGCCGTCAGCACCTGGGCGGCGTGCAGGTCCTCGAGGACGCGGCCGATGAGATCGGCCACGAGCAGCACGCGCAGCCCCTGCAGCTGTCCGGACGGAGGATGGACGGCCACCCTGGTGATCCCGCCCGGCAGGGCAGGTACCCGAACCGTGGCTCGGGTGCGGGCGTCGACCAGTTCCAGCATCGACCCAGTGTCCCTCACAACCAGGAACGGACAGGGACGGCGCCGCAGGATGTCACCCGTCCAGGCAGGCAGCAGAATCGACATAACCGCAGGCTCGCCTGCCAGGGGTGGGCGCTTTGGCGGTCACAGTCATGCCTTTGGGCGTCGCGGCGAGGTGGCCGCTCTCGACGTGGGTGCCGACTCTCCGTCGATCGTCGGTCAGGTAGGGCCGCAGCGCGGTGATACAGGTCTGTGCGACGAATCCGATCATCATCGCGGTACGGCACCATGGACGCAGTCGACAGCGAACATCGGCAAGCGCTTGTCCTGGACTCGGGACATGAGCAGTGGCAGCGCAATCTCCTTCGAATCCGAAAGGTACTGCGGTGCAACCTATTTAAGTTACCGATAATCAATATTACGGCGCACATGGAGCTGATATCGGGCGGCGCCCTCTGGCGGACCCATCTCGTCTGCGTGTTGTGTGCCCGCATGCACGCCGCCGCGGTCGATTCGGAGACCTCGACGGCGGAGTTGCGGGCCGGTCCTCCGTGCGGCAGCATCTCGGCGAGCGGTGCGGGGACCGCGAGGGTGCGCAGCTCGGCCCACCACCCGTCCGGTGCGGTGTCAGGGTCGGAGCTGTCGACCAGATCCGAGAGGGCGAGCGGCGAGGGGCCGAGCGACCGCGGGATCGCGGCCTCCTTCGAGGTGGGTGGCCGTCGTCTGTTCTCGGAGTCGGGCGCGGTCGATGTGGCCGTGCGACGGGGCGGCCGGACGGTGTCCGACGTGGTAGAGGTCCGAGTGCGGGCACAGGAACACCGCCAGCGCCTTTTTCTCCGTTGTGGCGTTTGCGCACGACCCTCGTGTCCCTGCGGCTGTGGTAGCCGCGGTGCACACACTCTCGACACCAGGTCCAGCGCTCTGGCCGGGTTGTGGGCCCGGTCCACTCGACTCATGCGGCACGTCCGATTTGGAGGTTCAGCCAGTCCGAGAGCCATTGGATCGCGTTGCGGCCGGCGTTGTCGACGACGAGGGCGTTGTAGTTGGTGTGGGCGCGGGAGGTGAAGAAGTGTGCGGCGCTGAGCCCTTCACCGACCAGTGACATCAGGTCCTCGGCGCCGTGGGACTGGGACAGCGTGGTCAGCGAGTTCGACAGCTTGGGCAGGTCGAGGGTTTCGGCCTGGGGGGCTGAGATGCTGGTCGCGAAGGTGTTCGTCTGCCGGCCCAGCAGCTCGGGCGAGGTCTTCGCGGCCTTCCCCGAGAGCATGTTTGCTGCCACGGATGCGAGGTCCAGGCCGACGGGGAGTAGTCCGGTCATCACGGCGCCGGCGCCGATAGGGTCCGGAAGTTGCCCGGGCGGGGGCAGCAGCTTCTCCACTGCGGTCCAGGAGATCTCCTGGATCTGGCCGATCAGGTTTGCCAGGCGGATGACGTCGACGTTCGCCAGGATCGAGGATACGAGCGCCGCGATCTGGGCGGTGCCGGACGGGTCGGGGATGACCGACAGCACCTGCGAGACCCACCGCATGTCCACGGCCGCGGCCATCTTCACCAGCGGCGTGAACTGGTTGTTGAGTTGGCCGGCCACCTCGTGTGCGCCGCGCGCGTCGAGCGCGGCGACCTTCTGCGGGAGCAGGGTGAGGTTGTTGAGGATTCCGGGCATGTCGAGGGAGGTGACGCCGGTGGCGACGTTCAGGACTTGGTTGACCACCACGGTCGGCTTGAGGACCGACAGCACGCTCGTGGCCGAGGTGAGAGCGTCGACGGGGGTGGTCGCGACGGGGCCGACCTGGCTGATGAGGGTGTCCGCGGCCCTCGTCAGGGTCTGCACCTCGGGGGAGGCTGCGGGGAGGCTGAGCGCGTTGTTGCCGGCGAGCGTGGTTGCGGTGTCGGCGAGTTTCGTGGCGGTGTCGAGCGCTGCGGTGAGGTCGGATTGTCCTGCGCGGGTGAGGACGTCGGAGGCGTTGTGTTCGGCGGTGCCGGCGGGTGCGGCCGCGAGGTGGCTATCCGCGGCCGGGTTCGCGGCTCCGGAGTCGAGCAGGTCGGTCAGCGGGGCGAGGGTCTTCGCGATGGATGTCGCGGTCGAGGCGACCTGGGTGATGTCGACGTTCGGTTCGGTCAGCTGGTGTCCGAGTGTGGCCATGTTCTTTGCGAGGGCGGG
The DNA here is from genome assembly GCF_039540555.1 of Rhodococcus olei. Taxonomy (NCBI): domain Bacteria; kingdom Bacillati; phylum Actinomycetota; class Actinomycetes; order Mycobacteriales; family Nocardiaceae; genus Rhodococcus; species Rhodococcus olei. Next base: position 8,221 of record NZ_BAABFB010000006.1, read on the forward strand.
CAGGTCGGCGCTGGAGAAGTCGGAGGTCAGAGCGGACGCGAGTTGGCTGGTGCCGGCGGCCGTGTCGTCGGCCGTGGCGGCGCTCGGGCTCTTGCTCAGGATCGAGCCGAGCGAGCCGAGCAGGGGGCTCGAGCCCTTCTGGATCGAGCAGTACAGGTCTCCGGGATCGCAGATCGAGGCGACCCGGCCGGAGAGTTTGCCCATCCCTTGCGGGCGTGGGTCGGCGATGCCCTCGCCGGAGGTGCGTGGGCCCACGGTCGCTGAGCCCTTGGTGCCGGCGCCGGGGTCGGCGAGCAGTCCGACGGCGAGGACCCGGTCGGGGTCGATAGGGCCCTTGCCGTTGCCGATGGCCGAGGCGAGGTCGCCGGCGGCGTCGGCGCCCTGGGAGTAGCCGGTGATGGTGAACTTCGTGTTGCGGCAGTTCTCGGCGATCTGGGCGAGGACCCGTTCTGCTTTGGCGAGGGCGTCGGCCTTGCTGTCGGCGTAGGTGTGGCCGTTGTCGAAGGCCCGCGCCATGTACGGCAGCGTGTAGACCTCGACCTGTCGTCCGTGTTGGCTGGTCAACGCGTCCGCGACCGGCTTGAGCATGCCGACCGGTTGCGCTGGGTTCGCGGTCTCGCTGGTCTCCCAGGTACCGGGGATGAACAGGCTGAACGTGGCCGCGCAGTTGTTCGGAGCCGCGCTCGCGACCGCGGGAGCGTTGAGCGCGGCACCACCGCTCGCGACCGTCGCGGTGGCGATCAGCGCGACGGTGCGGCGGCCTCTCGAAGGTCTGGCGGGCATGGACACCTCGATTGCCGGTCGGGACAGGGCCCCTACGGTCACCCATTTCGGGGTTTCGCCTCAACGGGGTGTCCCTGCCACGCCTGCCGGCAGCTGTCCACGTGTCTCGTGGACTGTGCGATGCGACACCCGGCGGTGGTCCTTCGGGTGCAGAAGCCGAGGACCGCCTGGCCCGTCGAGTCGGATTGATTCACGAGATAGATTCAGCGCCAGTGGATTTCGATGCTGTCGATGAAGTCGAAGTGAAACCCGAATCGATCGTTGTAGAGGTCGAAGCCTTGTTCTGCTGGTGGTCGATAGTGCCGTCCCGGCACCTCAGCCGGTACCCCAGCGGCCGCAACGCGGCCCACTGGATCAGTTTGTCCAGCTTCGTGGGGGAGTTGGCTGGGCCGGTGATCTTCTTCTCTGGGGTGTACGAGCCGGTCGAGGTGACAACGCTCGCGTGACACCCGCCGCAGAACCGGTCGGCCGTACCTTCTAGGGTCGCCTGTTCCCTCGCTGCCGCCGCCGGGTGGTCATCGCGTGTGGTCATCTGGAGGTCGCCAGCTGTCTGGTCTTGGCGAGATCGCTGCCCGAATCCGCGTTCGTTTCCAGGTCGGGCAGCGGGGGAACCGTGAACCCGGCTGCGCGCGCGACCCGCTCCGCCTTCTGATAGCGGCGCAGCGCGGTACTGGTCGCAACCTTGCCGGTGCGCTCGGCGATCGCCGCGAATGTCAGCTTCTCTTCGATCTTCATTCGGGCGGTCGTCTTAACTTCGGGTTCCAGGTCGGCCTGGGCGATGAACGCGAGGAGGGCACCGATGGTCTGCTCCGGTCCATCCGACGCAACGGCCGCAACATCGGACGCAACGACCTCGACCGAAGCAACACCGGACGCAACATCGGGTGCAATGACCTCGCACAGCGCAAGGCCGGGTGCAACGTGGTCGATGAGGCTGGTGGGTTCGGCCGACGCGGTGACCCTGTCGGCCACCGACCCGGTGGGGTAGTCCGCCACGATTGCCTCCGCCGCTTCGCGGACCGCCGACGGTGGTGCGGTCATGTCTGCACTAGCCGACGCAACAGTCGCAACGTCCGACGTAATGCTCTCCGGCATTGCGAGATCGGTGCTGGTGATGGAGGAAATCAGTGCGCGGTGCTCGGTGTAGGCGTCACCGATGGCCTTGATCAGGAGCCCGATCCCGTGGGTCCACGCGAGGACGAGAATGGGCGGAATAACAGAGATGCCCGCCGCAAGGACCGGATTGAGGGGGCTGAACCCGAGGTCGGCGCCAGTGGCGACCTCGTGGTGAGCTTCCTCGGCGGCGCGATAGGCGTGGTAGCCGTTGCTCCAGACGCTGACGAGAATCACCGCGATCGCAAGGCTGATGAAGAACCATCGTCCACCGGCACTGCCGTCGATCTTGCTGAGCACGACGACACCGATCGTTGCACCGAAGATGGCCGTGTCGACGATGGCCGGGATGATCCACGTGAGGTCCGGCGGCAGCATGGCCATGTGGGCGAGGTCGCGCTGGACCGCGAACGACACCGCGAATGCCCCTGCGGTGATAGCGAGCGCGATGACAATGGCGAGCAACAGTGCGGTGACGAGGCCGTACAGCCTGAGCTGCGCGGCGCGGACGTTGAGGTCGGTCATTGATTGGGGTTTCCTTCCAGGGTGGTCCAGGTTGCGGAGGCCCCGCCGGGTTGCAGCCGGTGGGCCTCGTTGCTCCAGTTGATCCGCGGGGCTTCAGTGTTGCGGGTGGACCCGTAGCAGTGCAGGTAGAGGCGTTGCGTGAGTGCACGCAACCCCATATCTGCACTGATATCCCGTATGCCCCATATGGGTACCGGGTGATCGTCTGCGCTGGCGGTGCGAACGCCTCACCGTTGTCGAACTCGGTCTCTAGTCGCGCACACAGCTGGTTGATGGTGGTCCGGCTGAACTGGTGCTGGCTGGTGATGGCAGTCCGCGGGCGGGTGTGCTCGAGGGTGGCAACCATTCGTTCCTTTACGTCCTCCGATTAGGAGGATGTGGGTCGTTGCGGCCTTGCGCTTCTTGGGCTGACCGTCCGCAACGTCCGTGGTGGAGCGTTGCGCAACAGGCGCGGGCGTCGCAACGGGGTGTTGCGCCATTGCGGTTGGCTGTTGCGCTGGCGCCGGATCCGGGACGAGTTTGCATCCTGCGACTTGGCCGCTGTCGGCATGCTCTGATCTGGTCCTTCTGTGCGGCTTCAGTGACAGATAGGGGAGTGGTCATAGAGATCCGCGATGTGGGTGCGGCGCCACACCTTTGCTCGCAGTCAGCGTCCTTCCGCACACCCCATAGCGCCCGGCTACGAGCGACGGAGCCGTGCCGGCGAGCCGCATTCGATTGGGTGGCGCCCGCTATGCGGGCCTGGTTCCAACGCCGCGCTCACCGCTGCCGCGAGCCGCTGCCAGGTGCGGAACACGGGGAACACCCGAGCTCGACCGCCAGGGGAGCCCACGGTGTCAGGGACGGGCGAAAAGTAGGCCGGTGGCGGCGGTCGAAAACCAGGCCACGTGGTGGTGATTATTGTGCCGTGTTCTCGGCGCGGGCGGACGGTAATGTGTCGACGCCGGTGTCCTTGAGTCGGTAACTCGAGCCCTTGAGGGTGAGGACTTCGGCGTGGTGGACGATGCGGTCGATCATGGCTGCGGCGACGACCTGGTCGCCGAACACGTCGCCCCAGCGGGCGAACGGCAGGTTCGATGTCAGGATCAGTGAGGCGTGCTCGTAGCGGCTCGAGACCAGCTGGAAGAAGAGGTTGGCGGCGTCCTGCTCGAATGGGATGTAGCCGACCTCATCGACGATGATCAGCCCGTAGCGGCGAAGCTTGGCCAGCTCGGCCTGTAGGCGGCCGGCGGCGTGGGCGGCAGACAGGCGGGTGACCCAGTCCACAGCGGTGGCGAACGCGACCCGGTGCCCGTGCTGCGCTGCCTTGACGCCGAGTCCGATCGCCAGGATGCTTCTATGTCTGTCAAGCGGTTCGAGCTGGGTGCCTGCTCTGAAGCGATCGAGGGCAGCATGGGACGCCGCCGCACACCTCTGTTGGTGTGGTGGTCGGCGGTCGATCAGAGTCGAATCGGTTGTTGGGGTTGTCGTCTCAGGCGGTTCCGGTGCTCGACTGAGCGGTCGACTCCAGGCGCCGGTAGACCTGACGAGCGACGGCGCGTTTGAGACAACGTTTGATCTCGCGTGGGGTCTTGCCTTCGGCGGTGCGGCGGGCGGCGTAGGCCTTGGTCCGTGGGTCGTGACTGAGGCGGGAGAGCACGATGGTGTGCAGTGCCCGGTTGAGTTGCCGGTCGCCGCTGCGATTGAGGCGGTGGCGGACGGTCTGCCCGCTGCTGGCGGGGATCGGGGCGACACCGGCGAGGGCGGCGAAGGCGGCCTCGTTGCGCAACCGCCCGGCGTGCGACCAGCTGATCAGGATCTGAGCGGCGGTGACGACCCCGACCCCGGGGAGTTCCATCAGCTCGGGTGCTGCGACCGTGACGAGCTCTTCGAGCTCGGTCTCCAGATCGGCTGCCTGGGCCTCGAGAAACAGCGCCTGCCGCGCGCAGGTGCGCAACGCCCGAACGGTGCAGCGGTGTTCGACGCTGTGCTGTGGCAGGGTCCGCAGTCGTGCGCAACGGACGAGCTGGTTGTCGGTGGTGTCGCGGCGCAGCTGGTCACGCAGTTGTTCGGGGGCACCGACGATCAGGGCCTTGAGTTGACAGATCGCCTTGGTGCGGGCCGCGACGGCGCCGGCGCGGGTGGTCAACAGCACCCGCATGGCCTCGCGCTCACCACGCCGACGAGGCTGGGCGAGGTGGTCGCGAGCGAGCGCCTCACGGGCCGCGCGGACCGCGTCGAGTTCGTCGTTCTTGGCGCCGTTGCGGCGGGCTGGGCGTGCGGGGCGGTCGATCTCGACGACCCACTCCCGATGTTCGAGCAGGTAGGTGGTCAAGCCGGCGCCGAAGCTGCCTGTGCCCTCGATCGCCCACACCCGCCGCCCCGCTGCATGTTGCCGGGCGAAGGCGAGCATTCGGCGGTAACCGAACGCGTCGGAGGCCAGCTCGATCGTGGCCACCGATCCACCGGTGGGATCGACCACGGCCACGGTGTGGTGGTCGCGGTGGGTGTCGACGCCGATGACGGCATCGACGGTTCCTGACAGCATGGACATGCGGTTCTCCTCTCGTGGGACGACCGTGGACAGGCGCCGGTCCGGATGGAGGTCACCACGCGGCAGGACTGTGATGAGGCACGACGGGTGATCGTCGGCCGGGCTTCTGATCAGGCCAGCGGGAGGTGGGCCGGGCCGGCGCCGACCGGTGCAGCGACATATCCAACGCCAAGGCACACCCACTTCCGTCGGGTGGCCAATGTGTCTTTCGGGTCACCTGCACCCGCCAGCGCCGACCCTGCCAGCGACGTCGAACAGACCGTCGCAACCGGCAGGTGACACGCCAATCGTGTCGCGGTGAGCCAGGACCGCACATCTGATCTGATCGACGCGGAGCCCCGACATTCCGCCCACACGGGCGAGCACCCTACGCAAGTCTCACAGTGCGTCTTGCCGGTTCCGGGCGGCCCGAGGAGGACCACGTTGTGGCCCTGGGCCAGGAATGTTCCCGTTCCCAGGTGCGCGATCGTCTCCCGACTCAACGCCGGCTGGTGGTCGAAGTTGAATTCCTCCAGTGACTTTCGTGCCGGAAACCCTGCCGAGCGGATCCGGGTCTGCGCCCCGGACGACTCCCGGGCCGACACCTCCCGGGACAGGACCGCCGCGAGGTACTCCTCGTGGCTCCACCCGGCGTCGCGGGCCTGATCGGCCAGGCGTGCCGCGGACTGACGGATCCGGGGCGCCTTGAGGGCGTGGGCGTAGTGCTCGACCTGCTTGATCGGATCGTCGCCACCCATCACGCCACCCCCTCGTCACCGTTGCGGTGGTCGGATTCTGTTGGCGTGGTCTCGAACTCGATTCCGAACACGCGGTCATAGTCGGCGAGGTCACGCACCGGATGCCGCCCGTCGTCGACCGGTGTCCGCGCTTGTTGGAATCGGCGGCGCAGCCGCCCGGCGGTCTCGACATGAACAGGGTCGGTCAATGTCAGGCCGCGGGCCCAGAGGCGGTCGTGTTCGGCGAGGAGGCGCCCGTCGCGGGACACGGTCACGGTGTCGAGCCCGGTGGTCACGTCGACGAGATGCCCGATCGCGGACGGGTCCACCGAGTAGTCGTTGCCGTCGATCCGCACGTAGTAGTCCCGAGGCAGGCGCACCTGCGTGATGGTGTCCGTCCGTGGTGGGACCGGGGGCAGGGCGAGCATCGCGGCAGTGTCGATGCCGACCAGCTCGTCGGGACGGCCGTCGATGCGCCGCACCGTCCGGTGGTTGGCGACCGGCAGCCACTCGGTGAGCTGGTGGTTGAAGTCGTCCGGGGAGGTAAACCTGCGACCCGGTAGGAACCAGGTCTCGAGGTAGCCGTTGGCGCGTTCGACGATGCCCTTCGATTCCGGGTCATAGGGTTTGAGCTGGACCACCGTGGTCGACAGGGTGCCGACGAACGAGGTCACCGGATCGGTCAACCGGCCCCGCCGCCCGATCCCGGATTCGTTGTCCCACCACAGCTGGTGCGGCACCGCACCGAGCCCGGTCGACAGCAGCCGCCACATCCCGGCGACCAGGTCCATCGTGGTCCGCGACGGCAGCATCATCGCGGTGATGAAACGGGAGAACGCGGCGACCATCACCAGCACCGGCGGCGAACCGACCTGGTCGAAGCCGAGCGGGACCTTCACCGGCGGGAACCACAGGTCGCACTGCACGGCCTTGCCCGGATCGTGGTCGAGGCGATCCGCCGGATCCGCCGGCGCGTACTCCGGCCGGATCGCCCGGACACGTTCGCGCAGCCAGGTGATCGACCCGGTCCAACCGATGCGTTCGGCGATCACTGTCGCCGGCATCGTCGGATACGCCGACAACAGCGCCCGGATCCTCGGTTCGGCGTCGGAGATCGCCGATGCCACCGGTGGCCGCTGGTACTTCGGTGGTGTGTCGCTTGCCAGCGCGTTCGCGACCGTCTCGCGGGCGATGCCCAACCGTTTCGCGATGGCACGCTGCGACAACTTCTCACTGCGATGCAGGTGCCGGATCAGAGCCCAGTCTTCCATCGAGATCACCCATCCGATCGTGGTTGGGTGGCCTACTTTTCAACCGTCGTTTCTGGCCTGGTTTTCAACCGTCGTCGACACACGGTTTCTACAACAGAGGTCGATACCGAAGAATGCGCCATGGGAAGATGACACGTCCCCCTCGGGTGTGGGTTCAGGCGGCCAGCGCCGCGGATGCCTTCAACGCAGCCCGCTGTGCCGCGAACTGCACACGGAGTGTCCTTCGGTGTTCCGCCGAGGCGGGCTTGGCAAGGACACCTTCGGTCGCTGCGATCTGGCGGAGCCGGGCCCTCACCAGGCGATACGCCGCGGCCACCGCTGACTCGGCTGGAAGCTGGCGGCCCCGGACCTTGCACTCGGTGGGCGAGATCCCGGACCAGTCGAGTCGGCCGAGCCTGAAGGCCACCAGGCGCAGCGGTGAGGTCATCGAATCCGTCGACGGCCAGGTCCAGCCTCGCGCGACGCCGTCAAGGGTGAGTGCCCGTGCGATGTCGATGCCCGTCCACCGATCGGTGTCGATGCCAGCCTCGACCAGTAGGTCGCAGATCGAACCGATGTGCCCGCGCCGCCGACCCGTCAGATCGTCGATTCCGACGAGGCGACGCAAGGCGGGGATGCGTTCGACCAGCTCGGCAGCGGCTCGCTGAAGGCCGAGCGGTCGGATTGCGGTGGTCATGGTGAAGTTCTCGTTGCCCGCGCGCTCGCGCGCTAGGTGATCTTTCCTATCGGAAGGATCCAATGGCAAAGAACCACTAGGGGATTGGGGTGCGGAAGGTCCGGATCTGCGGGCATCCGATGGGGAGGGGTGGGGTGAGGGTGCTCTGGACGCACGGGAAGGGTGCGCTGGCGAGAAATAGTCAAATCCTGTGGATCGGGCATCAGGCGACCTTCGAAGGATACCGGCGCGTCAGGGGCGA
>NZ_BAABFB010000007.1:0-188086 GCF_039540555.1 Rhodococcus olei
CCTTGCCGATCAGGGTGGTCACGACCTTCGGGACCAGCGCCACCCGCCGCTCGCCGTCGTTCGTCTCCCCGACAACACCGATCGTCGGCGCAGACGCCGACCCGCCGTGTGCTCTGTCCATGTGATTCCTGTCGTCGTCGAGTGGTCAGCCGTGCACGACGGCCAGATCGGAACATCCGATTCCGCGCACCCCCTGTGGGCGCGAAATCGGTCGAAGAATGCCCTCCTGCGCGGCCCCCACCGGGACGCGCAGGAGGGCGTGGCATCAGGCCCCGACGTTGACCAGTTGCTTGCCGAAGTTGCCACCGGCCAGCATGCTCCGGAACGCCTTCGGCGCGTTGTGAATACCGTCGGCGATGTCTTCCCGGTATGCGATCTTGCCCTCGCCGAGCCAGTCGGCGAGTTCCGCGATCGCGCCGGGCCAGTACTCCCGATGTTCGGCGATCACGAACGAGTACACCGTCACCCGCTGCATCAGCAGATGCCGCAGACCCTTGATCCCGTACGGTTCCTCGGCGTTGTACTGGCTGATGTTGCCGCACAGCGCGATACGCGCATGATCGTTGATTCGTGTGAGCACCGCGTCGAGGACGGGGCCACCGACGTTCTCGAACAGGACGTCGACGTAGTCCGGCGTCGCGGCGGCGAGGTCCTGCTCGAAGGTGTCCGACTTGTAGTCGATGCAGGCGTCGAAGCCCAGCTCGTCCACCACGTAGCGGCACTTCGCGGGTCCGCCGGCGATGCCGACGACCCGGCAACCCTTGATCTTGGCGATCTGTCCGACGACACCGCCCACCGCGCCGGACGCCGCCGTCACGACGACCGTGTCCCCGGGCTTGGGCTTCGCCAGTTCCAGCAGCCCGTAATGGGCGGTGGCACCGGTCATTCCGAGGACGCTGAGCGCGGCCGGGAGCGGCCCGGCGGAGGGGTCGACGATGCGGCACGTGTCCTTCGTGACGAGGCCGTGTGTCTGCCAGCCCATCGAGCACACCACGACGCTGCCCACCGGCAGTTCGGGGTCGGTCGTCTCGATGACCTCGGCGACGGTGGTCCCGGGCATCAGGTCACCGGGCTTCAGCGGCTCGATGTAGGAACGGAGCGGATCCATCATGGGCCGCATGTACGGGTCCAGGGAGAGGTAGAGCACCTTCACCAGGGCCTGGCCGGCCGCGGGCACGGGCAGAGCCGTTTCCTCGACGACGAAGTCGTCGTCGGTGAGGTCGCCGACCGGGTGGCGACGCATCTTCACCTGGGTGTTCACGTCGGTCATCGTGCACCAGCCCCCTTCAGCAGCGCCTCGGCGTTGCGGTACATGTACGCGTCCAGGGCCTCGTCGGTGATGTCGAGCTTCAGCGTCTCGTGCACGGATTCCTCGATGCCGCAGAACGAGTAGGCCGAGGCGTAGACGAAGCGCTCCGGCAGCCAGTTGACGGCCTTGGCGTACGCCTCGCCGCCCGGCGCGAACGCGTAGACGTCGGGCGAGATGAACACGTTGTGCACACCGGTCGCCTCGCTCTTGAACGCGAGGGCGATCGCCTCGTTGACGTACGGGAAGCAGCCGTGGCCGAGGACGACCGGCATCCCCGGGTGCCGCCTGGCGACCCGGTCGAAGCGGACCGGGTCGGTGTGGCTGATGTCCGGGCCGGCGAGCGGACCGGTCATGAAGAGCAGCGGAATCCCCAGGTCGGCGATCTTCTCGTAGATCGGGAAGATCCGCTCGTCGTCGGCGTACATGGGTTCGCGGGCGAGGCCCGGCTCCATGCACACACCCACCAGGCCGTGCTCCTTCACCGCGGTGTCGAGACCGGCGATGATCTCCTCGGTCGACTTGTCGAAGTCGATGCCCGCGATGCCGAGCACGCGGTTGTCGGTGCGCGCCGTCAGCTCGGCGAGGTCCGCGTCCTCGATGTGGACGGGAACCGGGCGGTTCACCGAGTGCCGACCGTTCATCACGCCGAGCCGGACACCGGCGCTGTCCATCTCGTTGATCATGGCCGCGAGCGCGCGATCCTCGGCGTTCGGGAAGGGGTCCGTGCTGATGGTGTACGACCGCGGAACGGGGTTCCCGAGGATCCGGTTGACAGCGCCGACGACGGTGGGGGTGAAGAAGTTGCGGTACGGGCCGGTCGGGGGGCGCAGACGGAAGTCGATGATCTTGCCCTCGAGGCGGGCGAGACGCTCAGCAGGCGAAACACTCATGGCTGTCTCCTGAAGTCGGATGCGGGAAGCGGGTCTGAAGGTGCCCGTCCCTCTAGCAGAATACGCATTTTCTGATTAATGTCGACAGTAATTCTCAACGAATCGAGGAGGACCACATGCGAGCAGCGCGAACAATCCCCCATCCCGACGGTGGCCGTGTCACGGTCGTCGAGATCCCCACGCCCACACCCGGACCCGGCGAGGTACTGGTGAAGGTGAAGGCCTCCGGACTCAACCGCGGGGAGATCCTGCAGGCCGGCCGGGTGCGGACCGGTGAGCCCCAGCCGATCGGTGTCGAGTTCGCCGGGGTGGTGGCCGCGGTCGGCTCCGACGTCGCCGACTGGCGGGAGGGCGACCGGGTGATGGGCCACGGCGGCGGCGGGCAGGCCGAGTACACGCTGGCATCCCCGCTCGCGCTGATGCGCGTACCGGACACCCTGTCCTGGGTGGAGGCCGCGGCGTTCCCGAACGTGTTCATCACCGCCCACGACGCGCTGATCACCAACGGCCAGTTGCGTTGCGGTGAGACGGTCCTCGTCAACGCCGCCTCCAGCGGCATCGGGCTCGCCGCGATCGAGATCGCGCGGGCGATGGGCGCGGGAAGCGTGATCGCGACCTCCCGCTCACCCGAAAAGGTTCGGCGCCTGAGGGAACTGGGTGTGGACTGCGCCGTCGACCTGTCCACCACGAGCCAGGTCGAGGCCGTCGCGACGTGCACCGGGGGGCGGGGAGTCGACGTCGTGATCGACTCCGTCGGGGGCACGGTGTTCGAGGCCAACCTCGAATCGCTGGCCGTGCAGGGTCGGCTGGTCAACATCGGACGGCTCGGATCGAGTACCGCGACAATCGATCTCACCGCGCTGTGGCGAAAGCGACTCAGGCTCATCGGCGTCACCTTCCAGACCCGCACCGAGGAGGAGCGGATCGCCTGCATCCAGGCCTGCGGCCGCGACCTGCTCGAACCGCTCGCCGCGGGCCGGGTGCGCCCGATCGTCGACCGGACGTTCGGCCTCGACGAGATCGCCGCGGCCCACGCCTACATGTCGACCGACCGGCACTTCGGCAAGATCGTGCTGCGCGTCGACGACCGGCTCGAGGAGGACGCCGCATGAGGACCGCATCGCATCTGGACAAGTTCGGCCGACTCTGCGACCTGCGCAGTCGGCTGGACCCGATCGACGACTTCGAGCTCTGGTACTGGACCACGCTCACCGCGAGCACCAACGCCTACAACGCCAGCCTGCACCTGGCCGGGCTCACCCGCGACGACCCGGTGTTCTCGACCATTCCGGGGGTCCACGTGGTGCCGCAACCCGACGGCGGTTACGCGCGTGAGCTGCGCGGCCTCGGTGACGTGAGCCACCTCGGGTGGCCTCCGGTCGACGGAGAGATTCCCGACGACATCCAGGATCTGGAGATCGCACTCGAGGTGATCGAGGAGCACCGGGATCCGTGCCTGCGGGGCGAGCGTCGCCCCACTCGACACATCGTCGACGAATGCGAGCGTCAATTCGCCCGCATCGCTTCGGTTCTCGCGACGAGGAGCGAGGGCCACCGAACCGAGGGGACGGTGTCGTGAAGGCCGATCGCCACCGCCACCTCGCCGAACGGATCACCCGCTCGGTCGCCCGCTGCGGCGACGGCGACTGGGAGATGACGATCGAGGCCGCGATGCTCGCAGGCACGCACTGGGCGAACCACGCCCTGCACTGCCGAGCGGTCAGCGACCCGGACGAGGACATCGTGCACACGTCGATGCTCGTGGTGAACACGCTGCGCAAGTACTCGATCGTCGAACCCGAACTCCTCCGCGCCCTCGGCGAGATCGAGGAACTGCGCCCGCTGTACGTCCGCGGCGACGTCGAGGGCGGGCCCGCGGCCGCGGAGCGGGCCCTGGCGCTGCTCGCGGAGATCGCCGCCCACGCCCGACAGGCCGAAACGTCGACCACCAGGAGGATCTCGTGAACGGACTGATGATGCAGCGCCAGCTGCTGATCTCCGACCTGCTGACCCACGCCGAACGCCATCACGGCGCACAGGAGATCGTCTCCCGCCGCACCGAAGGCGACATCCACCGCTACACGTTCCGCGACCTCGCGGCGCGCTCGCGACGGCTCGCCGCGGCGCTCGCGGAACTCGGCGTCGAACCCGGCACCCGCGTCGCGACGCTCGCCTGGAACGGGTACCGCCATCTCGAGCTGTACTACGCCGTCTCCGGATCCGGCGCCGTCCTGCACACCCTCAACCCCCGGCTCCACGCGGATCAACTCGAATGGATCGTCGCGGACGCCGACGACCGGGTCCTCTTCTTCGATCTGACGTTCCTGCCGCTGATCGAGGAACTGGCACCGCGCCTGCGCGGCGTGCGGCACCTGGTGCTGATGGCCGACCGCGAACACCTCCCGGATCGGCCGGGCCGGCTGCTGGCATACGAGGACCTCGTCGCCGCACACGACGACGGCCACCGGTGGCCCGAGTTCGACGAGTCGACCGCGTCGTCGCTGTGCTACACGAGCGGCACCACCGGCAACCCGAAGGGCGTCCTCTACAGCCACCGGTCCACGGTCCTGCACACCTATGCGGTCGCGCTGCCCGACTCGGTCGGACTGTCCGCACGCGACACCGTCCTGCCCATCGTGCCGATGTTCCACGTCAACGCCTGGGGGCTGCCCTATGCGGCGTGCATGGTCGGGGCGAAGGTGGTGTTCCCCGGTCCGGATCTCGACGGACGATCTCTGCACGAACTCCAGGAGGCGGAGGGCGTCACCGTGTCGGCCAGCGTGCCGACCGTGTGGCAGGGCCAACTCGAACACATGCGAGAGCACGGACTGACCTTCACCACGCTCGAGCGCGCCGTCATCGGCGGCGCGGCGTGCCCCCCGGCGATGCTCCGCGAGCTGGAAGAGACACACGGCGTCACCGTCGTGCACGGCTGGGGCATGACCGAGACGAGCCCGTTCGGCACCGCCTCGACCCTGAAGGGCAAGCATCTCGACGCGACCCCCGACGAACGTCACACGGTGCAGGGCAAGCAGGGCAGGTGCGTCTTCGGCATGGACCTCGAGATCGTCGACGACTCCGGGCGCGCGCTGCCCTGGGACGGCCGGACCGCCGGTCACCTGATGGCGCGGGGTCCGTGGGTCGTGTCGCGCTACTTCGGGCGCACCGACGAGGATCCGCTGCGCGACGGCTGGTTCCCGACCGGCGACATCGCGACCATCGACGCCGACGGCTACATGCAGATCACCGACCGCAGCAAGGACGTGATCAAGTCCGGGGGCGAGTGGATCAGCTCGATCGACCTCGAGAACATCGCGATGGGCCATCCCGACGTCTCGATGGCGGCCTGCATCGGCGCCCGGCATCCGAAGTGGGACGAACGCCCGCTGCTGATCGTGGTGCCCCGCCCCGGCGCCACGATGAGCCCGGCGGACCTGCTCGCCCTGTTCGACGGCAAGGTCGCCAAGTGGTGGACGCCGGACGACGTGGTGTTCGTGGACGCGATACCGATGGGTGCCACCGGGAAGATGTTGAAGGCCCCGCTGCGGGAGCGGTTCGGGGACCATCTGACCGAGGCCCGTACCACCCCCGCCCCGCCCCGCCCCGGTCCGTAGCCACCACCCGACGCCGGGCGGCGGCGCCCGGCGTCGGTGTGGCCGACCTCACCGACCGTCCGGCGGTCCACCTGCCTAGGCTGAACCGAACACCAACCTACGCAACCGTAGGTTGGTCGACGACAGCCTGGAGGCGACATGACGGTCCTGGAACACCCACCCGCACCGGTCAAACCCCGGCTGCGCGGCTGGATCCACCTGTGGGCGTTCGGTGTCGCCGTCGTCGCCGGCGCGGTGCTGGTCGCGTGTTCGGCCACGGTGTCCACCCAGGCGGCCGTGGCGACCGCGATCTACTCGGCGACGGTGTGCGGCGTCTTCGGCGTCAGCGCCGCCTACCACCGCGTGCACTGGCCGACGGCACGGGCGCGCACGTGGATGAAGCGGGCCGACCACTCGATGATCTTCCTGTTCATCGCCGGCAGCTATACCCCGTTCGCGCTGCTCGCGATGCCGGCGGGCACCGGCCGCCGCCTGCTCGCCGTCGTGTGGGCCGGGGCGCTGGCGGGGGTCGCGTTGAAGATGCTGTGGCCCACCGCTCCCCGCTGGGTGGGGGTACCGCTGTACCTGCTGCTGGGCTGGGCGATCGTGCCGGTCGCGGGCGACCTCGTGCAGCAGGTCGGGTGGGCGCCGCTGGTGCTGCTCGCGGTCGGCGGCGTGCTCTACAGCGTCGGCGGGGTCTTGTATGCGGCACGGTGGCCGGACCCGTGGCCCGCGACGTTCGGGCACCACGAGTTCTTCCACGCCGGGACCGTGGTCGCGGCGCTGTGCCACTACGTCGCGGTGTGGCTGGTCGTCTGGTCCTGACCGGCGGCGCCGATCCGGTCGATCAGCGTCCCGATCTCCGCCGCGAGTTCCTCCCGCGACACCGGAACCACCCCGGCGTCGTCGCCACGAACGAGGTACCGGCCGTCCGCGAAGTCCATCCAATGCGCCCCGACGCCGTCGCCGGCGGGCCGCCAGTCCGCCGACGGTCCACCGACGACGCCGATCTCGCCGATCCCGGTGCGCGGACGGGCGAAGAACGCCCGCGAGTCCTTCACCAGGTCCCGCCCGGCCGCCGGGTGCAGCACCGATCCGGTTCGGTGCCCGGGTGTCCGCGGACCCGGGCCGCGACCGGTGGCACGGGCGACGACGGGGAGCGCGTCGACGATCGACACGGCCACCCCGCTGCGCGGTGCCGTGCTGATCAGCACGTCGCCGCCGCGGTCGAGGTCGGCTCCGGGCAGTTGCCGCGCGACGGCGCCGCGTCCGGCCACGATCCCCGCGTGCACCCGGACCGGGGTGGACAGACCCGCGCCGTGGAATCCGCACACCTCGACCCGCACGGTCGGTGTGTGCAGCACCGACAGGGCGGCGTGCAGGTGGTCGTCGAGCAGCGGCGCGATCCGCCGGGCCGCGGCGCGGCGCGCCGCCCTGTGCTCGGCGGCGGTGGCCGCGTCACCACGGCACTGCAGCGGGTACGGCAACCGGTCCCGGCCGAGCAGCCGCCACAGCACGTCGAATTCCAGTGCACTGACACACCACTCGCGGCGCACCCGACTCCCCCACCTCGACGACCGGTTCCCTCACCGTGGTCAGACGCAGCGGCGGGCCGATCGGTTCCCGCCCGGTCAGATGCCGGACGGTGCGGCCCGGACGCCGGGCTCCTGCGTCGGCATCGCGTTGGGAGGCACCGGGAACGGGGCGCCGCGATTGAGGAATCCGGCGGCGGCGTTGACCTGGCACTGCGCGAGCGCGGCCTGCAGCGGCGGGCCGGGGTCGGGTACCGGCGGGCGCGCGGGATTCGGGGCCGCGGCGAGGTTCAGCGCCGACGTCATGTCACCGACCGTGGCGCGCCGCCACGGCGTCAGATTCGGCACCTCGACCCCGAACCGGCGTTCGAGCAGACGGAGCTGGGAGGTGTGGTCGAAGGTCTCGGACGCGACGAGTCCGCCGCGGCTGTACGGCGAGATCACCAGGCACGGCACCCGGAACCCCAGCCCGATCGGCCCGGCGATGCCGTCGGATTCGGCCACCCCACCGAGCGGCACTGTGAGGTACTCACCGGGGGTGCCGGGCGGCGGCACCGGGGGCGGGACGTGGTCGAAGAACCCGCCGTTCTCGTCGTAGCTGACGATCAAGGCCGTCTTCTCCCAGACGGCGGGGTTCGAGGTGAGGATGTCGAGCACCTCGACGATGCCGACCGCACCGGCCGCGGGCGGCAGGGCCGGGTGCTCGCAGGTGAACACCGACGGCACCACCCACGACACCGCAGGCAACGTCCCCGCGGCGACGTCGGCCCGGAAGTCGTTGGGGTACACCGGATCGATCCCTCGACGTGCGAGCACGGACTGCGGGTTCGAGGCCTGGGTGAAGCACCCGAGCATGCCGTCGAGCAGCACCCCCGACACCGCCCCGATGTCCTTGTTCTGGTAGATCTTCCAGCTCACCCCGGCCTCTTCGAGGTTCTCGGGGTAGGTGCGCCAGGAGTAGACGTTCTCCGGCAGCAGCGTCGGGGTCTCGACCAGCGGACCACCCGCCCGGCCGTCCGGGTCGATGGTGCCGCTGACCCAGTACAGCCGGTTCGGATCGGTGGGACCGAGCACCGAGCAGAAGTAGTGGTCGCACACCGTGAATGCGTCGGCGAGGGCGTAGTGGACGGGGATGTCGGCGCGGGTGTAGTAGCCCATCGTGGCGGGCCCGTTGCCCGGACCCTCGTGGGCGAGGTGCACGTCCACCCACCGGTCCATCGCGCCGCCGTTCCACGCCTCGTGCTGCGGACCCCAGCTGTGGGTCGGGTCGTTGACGCACTGCCCGTCGAGGCTCGGCCCGCGCGTCGAGTCCAACCGGAACGGATTCAGGTAGCCGGACGGCGTGGGCCCGACGCCGGGCTCGAACCCGTACTGGCGCCACGCCGGGGACGGGTCGTCGAATCCGCGGACACCGGACAGCGTCCCGAAGTAGTGGTCGAAGGAACGGTTCTCCTGCATCAGCAGGACGAAGTGCTCGATGTCGTTCAACGACCCGCCGCCGCCGGGATCCACGGCGTGCGCGCGGTCGATGATCGGACCGGCCCAGGATCCGAGCATCGCGACACCGCCCAGTGCGGCGGCGCGACCCAGGAAACCCCGGCGGGAATAGCTCGAGCTGTCGTCCATCGTGGCCCCGTCCCGTCGGCGACATGACCGTCCGATCGTAGGACGCCGCTACCGGGTCAGCGACTCGAGCAGATCCTGCACGGTGGTGACGGGCAGGTCGCAGACCGAGCCCCGGCACACGTACGCGGCGTCGTGTCCGTCGATGCGTGGCCGATCCGCGAGCAGCGGAACCGAATCCGGCCTGCCCCCGACCACGGCCACACCGCCGGGCGCGTGCCGGCGGGCCGCGTCGAGCAGCGCCGACCCGCCACCGTCGGTGGCGACCGCCACCTGGACGGGGCCGCGGACGGCGGACTCCGCGACCGCGAGCCAGTGCCCGGCCGAACGGATCGCCCGCTGCAGCAGGGGCACGCCGCGGTCGAGGGTGGCGGATGCGGCGGCGCCGTACCGCTGCGCCCGGTCCGGCGCCGAGAGCGCGGCCGCGAGCTGCAGCGCCTCCGCCATCGACGACGCGCCGGACGGGGTCGCACCGTCGAACGGGTCCCGCGGCCGGGTGATCAGGGTTTCGGCGTCGTCGGCGGTGTCGAACCAGCAGCCGGGTTCGTCCGGGTCGGCGAAGTGGTCGAGCGCGAGGTCGACGAGATGGTGCGCCCGGACCAGCCAGGCGGGGTCGCCGGTCGCCTGGTGCAGGGTCAGCAGTCCGGTCGCCAGCGCGGCGTGGTCGTCGAGGACCGCGGCCGCGTCCCCGACCACACCGCCGAGGGAGGCTCGGCGCAGCCGGCCGTCGACGAGGTGCCGGTCGAGCAGCTCCCGGGCACAGTCCGCCGCGGCCTCCACCCAGTCCGCGCGGCCGTGGCCGACCCCGGCCTCGGCGAGGGCGGTGATCGCGAGACCGTTCCAGGCCGTGACCACCTTGTCGTCGCGGGCCGGCTGCGGACGCCGCGATCGGGCCTGGAAGAGCTTGTGACGCACGGACTCCCAGCGCGGCTGGTCGTCGGGGTCGGCCGGCAGCTGCAGCACCGACGTGCCCGCCTCGAAGGTGCCTGCCGAACTCACCGCGAGCAGTCCGGCCGCCCACACGCCGTCCTCGAACCCGAGCGCGTCGATCAGCTGCTCGGGCGTCCACGCGTACGTCAACCCCTCGACGCCGTCGGTGTCGGCGTCCAGCGCGGACGCGAAACAGCCACTGTCGGTGCGCAGGTCGCGGAGCAGGAACTCGGCGGTCTGCTCCGCGACCCGCAGCGCGAGCGCGGACCCGCTGTGGCGAGCGAGGTGCGCGTACACCCGCAGCAACTGGGCGTTGTCGTAGAGCATCTTCTCGAAGTGCGGCACCACCCAGTCGGCGTCGACGGCGTAGCGGGCGAATCCGCCGGCGAGCTGGTCGTGGATGCCGCCGCGGGCCATCGCCTCCGCGGTGCGCGTGACCGATTCGAGCACCGTCGCCGAGCCGGTGCGCTCGACGGTGCGCAGCATCCCCTCGAGCAGCGCGGACGGCGGGAACTTCGGCGCCCCACCGAATCCGCCGCGGTCGACGTCCTCGTCGACCCGGGCCGCGGCGACCGCCCGGTCCAGCAGCGTGGCGTCGAGCGGCGCCGCGCCGGACGGCAGTGCCCCGCCCGCGGTACGCAGCTGCTCCGTGATCGACCCGGAGGCCCGCAGCACGTCGTCCCGGCGGGTACGCCAGGTGTCGGTGATCGCCTCGAGCAGCTGCGTGAACGACGGCATGCCGCCGCGCGCGGTGCGCGGGTAGTAGGTGCCGCAGTAGAAGGGCTCCGCGTCCGGGGTCAGGAAGCACGTCATCGGCCAGCCGCCCTGCCCCGTCGTCGCGACGGTCGCGTTCATGTAGACCGCGTCCAGGTCGGGCCGTTCCTCGCGGTCGACCTTGATGCACACGAAGTGCTCGTTCATCAGCGCGGCGGTGGCGGCGTCCTCGAAGGACTCGTGCGCCATCACGTGGCACCAGTGACACGCCGCGTACCCGATCGACAGCAGCACCGGCACGTCCCGTTCGCGCGCCCAGGCGAGGGCCTCGGGTCCCCACTGCTGCCAGTGCACCGGGTTGTCGGCGTGCTGACGCAGGTACGGGCTCGTCGCACCACCGAGGGTGTTGCGGCCCCGTGCCGCACCACCCTCGCCGGGAATCGGATCGGTCACGCTCAGCCCGGGGACTGGGTCGGCGGCTCGGCCTTCTTCTCCGCCGTCTTCTCGGCCGCAGGCGGGATGGCGGCGCCGCGGTCGGTGCCGTCGTCGGCCGCCTGGTCCGCCTCCGGGTGCTCCGGCTCGAACGTGTCGGGCAGCCGGCGCAACTGCTTGTTCATCGACCGGATGAGCAGCACGGTGCCGACCAGCAGCGCGATGATGATGACCAGCCCGAGCGGCGACGCCTTGCCGAACTCGGGACCGGTCGGGGTCCCGGGGGTCTGCGCCAGCCACACGACCGTCGAGCTTGCCAGGTTCACTTCTTCTCCTCGTGCCGTCCCGGCGCCACGCCCACGTGATCGATCCCGGCGAACAGGTCGGTCTCCGGAATCGCGGTGCGGACCCGGGTCTTGGCCAACTCGAACTCCTCGGTCGGCCAGATCTTCTGCTGGATCTCGAGTGGCACGGCGAAGAACGACCCGTTCGGGTCGATCTGGGTCGCGTGTGCCCGCAGGGCGTCGTCACGCTGCGGGAAGTAGTCACCGCAGGTGATCTGCGTGGTGACCCGGCCCATGATGTCGCCCTGCTCGGTCCGCCACTTCTTGAGCCACTCCGCCATCGGGAACTCCTCGCCCCGACGCTCGTACTCCTCCTGGAACAGCTCCAGCCGCCGCCGGATGAACCCGTGCGAGTAGTACACCTTCTGCACCTCCCACGGCTGACCGGCATCCGGGAACCGGTCGGGATCACCGGCCGCCTCGTAGGCGGCCATCGAGACCTCGTGGCAGCGGATGTGGTCTGGGTGCGGGTAGCCGCCGTTCTCGTCGTAGGTGGTCATCACGTGCGGGCGGAACTCGCGCACCACCCGCACCAGCGCCTCGGTGGACTCCTCGAGCGGCACCAGCGCGAACGATCCGTCCGGCAACGGCGGCTTCGGGTCGCCCTCCGGCAGGCCGGAGTCGACGAAGCCGAGCCAGGTCTGCTGGACGCCGAGGATGCGGGCGGCCTCCGCCATCTCCTCCTTGCGGACGTCGCTGATCCGGTCCCGGACACCGGGGACGTCCATCGCCGGGTTGAGGATGTCCCCGCGCTCGCCACCGGTGAGGGTCACCACCAGCACTTCGACGCCTTCGGCGGCGTAGCGTGCCGTCGTCGCGGCACCCTTGCTGGACTCGTCGTCGGGATGGGCGTGCACGGCCATGAGGCGCAATCCGCTCACAGTTCTTCCTTCACCTCAGCTTCGCCTGGAACCTACCGTGTGGTAGCCGTCCGCGTCGGCGCGGGCGGCCTGCTCGGCACGGGCTGCCGTCGACGCCGACCGCGCGGGCGGCGGCCCGTTGTCCTTCCCCTATAGTTCCACCCGACACCTCCAGCGTCACCGTGACCCTGTCCGGATCGTGACGCGGGGGCGCCCAGCCGGGCGGGGCAACCACCCGGACCGCTGCACGAGAGCCGAGCACATGACCGACACGATCCCGTCCGACCGCTACCCCACGCCGCAGGGCAGTGTGCGGGGTTCCCGGATCACCGCGATCGTGCTGACCATCGGTGTCGTCCTGCTCGGGGTGGCGCTCGCCTGGTTCGCGTACAACAAGTTCGCGTCCAAGGACATCGAGGCCGAGACGCTGCGGTACACGATCGTCGACGACTCGCAGGTCGACATCAGCTTCAAGGTCACCCGGGAGGACCCGTCCGAACCGGCGCTGTGCATCGTGCGATCCCGGTCGCGGGACGGCTCCGAGACCGGCCGCCGCGAGGTCGTGGTGCAGCCGTCCGAGCACGGCACCGTCGAGGTCGCCACCGAGATCACGACGTCGCAGCCGCCCGCGGTCGCCGACGTCTACGGCTGCGGCTCGGACATTCCCGCCTACCTGACCACGAACTGACTCCGCGCGCCGCACGGCGGCACCTGCGCCGAACTTGATCGTCGTGGGAAAATCCCAGCTCGTGCTAAAATACGGCAATACACGGTTCCACGTCGGAGCCGTGTATTGCTGCATTTGCATCCGGATGTGCCTGCCCGTGCGCACCCGGACGCGGAAGCTGCCAGCTGTACAGGCGGCAGGCACGCGCTCACCTGACCCGTGAGCCGATCGGGGGATGAGTTTCGTCGTCCGGGGGAACGTGCAGGGCCGCCGCCGACCACCGGATTTCGGTGGTCTGTCCAGGGGACCCGCCAGGGTTCCGACTACGAGGAGTGATCGAGCATGACCGAGACCCAGGTGACCTGGCTGACCCAGGAGTCACACGACCGGCTCAAGAGCGAACTCGACCAGCTCATTGCCAACCGTCCGGTCATCGCGGCCGAGATCAACGAGCGGCGCGAGGAGGGCGACCTCAAGGAGAACGGTGGCTACCACGCGGCCCGCGAGGAGCAGGGTCAGCAGGAAGCCCGGATCCGTCAGCTGCAGGAGCTGCTGAACAGCGCCAAGGTCGGCGAGGCCCCCACCCAGTCCGGTGTCGCCCTTCCCGGATCGGTCGTGAAGGTGTACTACGACGGTGACGAGACCGACACCGAGACCTTCCTGATCGCGACCCGCGAAGAGGGTGCCCGCAACGAGAAGCTCGAGGTCTACTCCCCGAACTCCCCCCTCGGTGGCGCGCTCCTGAACGCGGCCGTCGGCGACACCCGCGAGTACACGCTGCCGAACGGCAAGACCATGAAGGTCACGCTGCTCAGCGCCGAGCCGTACCACGCCTGAGTCGCCCCCCGGACAACGAACACCGGGCACGCCGAACCCCGGACCGCGCAACCACGCGGCCGGGGTTCGTTCGTTTCCGGTGGGGCAGTCTCCCCCGACAGGGCTGCCCCACCGGACGTGGAGCCGTGTCGAGGACCGGGTCTTCCCCCCGGCTCGGCGTGCTTCGGCTCACACCAGATCAGACGCGGCGAACCACCGATCGGTTCCGCACGGGCGTCACCGGAATCATCCGACGCCGGAGTCAGGGCGCCATGAACGCGAGGCCGAGCACGTCCACCAGCTCGTCCGGCTCGGTCTCCGCGGACCCGCACAACTCCACCAGCTCGCCCCGGTACCGCGGGTCGATCGGTTCGATGCCGCCGAACGCGCGGATCGATTCACCGGTCGGTAGCAGCCGGGCGCAGACCAGCGACCCGACGGCGAAGTTGTGGCCCGCCACGGCGTCGACCACCTCCACCGTCTCGGCGCCGGTCACCTCGCGGAGGGTCAGCGACCGGCCGGGCGCCACCGCCGTCACCTCGTACACGCCCCGCCTGCCGGCCAGCCACTGCCGCCCGAGTTCGAGTTCCGCCGCGGGCAGCACCTGGGCGCGGCGGGCCAGGAACTGTTCGAGAACGCCGCCCTCGAACAGCGCGGCATCGATGACGAGGCCGCCCTCGAGCGCGGTGATGGTGGCGTCCTCACCGACGTCGGCGTGCGCGGCCCGGATCTCGGCGAGCTCGTAAACCTGATCGAACAGTTCGGGTGTCCGCGCGAACATCAGCGCCTTCGTGTACAGCCAGGATGCGCGCGCGTCGGCGCCGAGATCGGACCGGCCGAGGTGGCAGGTCTTGTACTTGCGTCCGGACCCGCACCAGCAGCGGTCGTTGCGGCCCAGCCCGGGGCGTTCGGCCGGCTGGTAACGCACCAGCACCTCCTGCAGGGTCTCCGCGTCCCCGCCCTCGATGCGGGCGAGCAACGACTGTGCGCGGGTCACGTCGCCGGCGTCGGCAGCGAGCAACGCCAGGTCGAAGACGGCGAGCATCCAGTCCGGATCCCGGTCCAGGGCACATTCGTAGTGCGTGACGGCGACGAGGACCTCCCCGAGCTGGTCGGCGGCCTTCCCCGCCAGCCAGTGCGCGGCCGGCTTCACCCGGCGCGGCGCATGCTCGATCAGCGCTGCCGCGGTGGCATGGAGTGCCTCGGCGCGGTCGCCGCCGGTGGTGGCGAGGTCGAGCGCGACCGCCGCGGCCGACGGGTCCTCGAGCCCGGCGAAGGCACCCGGGTCGGCGGCCACACGGGCGGCGGCGACGGCGCCCGGCTCCTCGCCCCGCGCGGCCGCCCCGCCGACCTCGTGGACGAGGTCGGTGAAGTCGACGACGGCGCCGGCCTCGGCCACGCGCAGCCGGTTCTCACGTGCAATCGACTCGACGAGTGTGGCGCGGTGAAACGCATCGAAGTCGAAGCCGCGCGGTGCCAGATAGTTGCGTTCGCAGACATACCCGGCGTCGTCGAGCAGCTCCGCCAGTGGCAGTGTCGGCGCGGTGAACACGTCACGGCGGTCGGCGACGAGCTGCCACACGACGGGGTCGGTGTGCTCGGCGGTGCCGTCGGCGATGATCCCGCGCACCGACTCGGCGAGATCCGGGGCCGCGACGGTGCGGTCGACGCGGACCAACCGCAGTTTCCCGCCCGCGAGGCCGAGACCGATCATGTCCCCCGCCGTGTAGCCGAGGAGCGTGTCGGGATCGAGCAGCAGCCGCTCGATCTCCGGGGCGGCGATCCCGGTGCGGCCGCGTTCGGCCAGAACCCCCGCGTCCGAGGCGGGAAAGAGGACGTCGACCTCGCATTCGCCGCCGAGGGCGCGGGACCCGACCAGGACCGTCAGCGCGGACAGGTCCGGATCGATGTCGACCACACCCGAGGCGATCTCCTCCGCGGAGAGCCGATGCGTGAACACCCGACCCTCGAGCAGGCTGTCGATGGCGGCGATGCGGCCGTCGGCGAGCACGCCGAGCGCGGGGTCCTCGAAAGTGCGCACCAACGCGGCCATCTCGGCCGAGGTGCCGAGCCCCCGCTCGACCAGCGCAGCGACCCAGTCGTCGGCGGTGAGCGGCCCGCGTCGACGCAGCACCGCGATCGCCGTCTCGGCGACGTCGGCCGTGTCGAGATCGGGGTCGGGCACGGCATCGGGGTCGGGCACGGCATCGGGATCGGGCCGGGGATCGGCGTGAAGCGCGGCGTCGCCGCGACCCACGATCTCGAGGTGCCGGCCACCGCGGGATTCGGTCGGGGCGATCACCCTGTGATCGTAGGCGACCGGCGTCGGGCCGCCGCCAGCCGCTCGGAGTCACCGGAGCCGAACCGTTGGAATCGCCTCCACCCCAACGCCGGAGTCCGCCGGTGTCCGCCGATTCCGGTGGGGCAGTCTCCCCCTGCACGACTGCCCCACCGGAGGTGGAACCGTCCGAAGGCCGGTCCTCCCCCGGCCCGGCCTTCTTCGGCTCACATCAAGTCAGACGCGACACCGGACCGATCGGTTCCCCGGAAGTTCCGGGGAATTTCCCACCGGGCCGCGGCGGGCACCGGAGCGCGGCGCCGTGTCGTCAGACGAACCGATCGCTCAACAGCTCGACCAGGTCCTCCGGCTCCACCTCGTCGTCGGAGAGCAGGTCGACGAGCTCGTCCCGCCGCTCGGCGGGCACGGGTTCGACACCGCCGAGGATCTGCATCCGGGTGCCGGTCGACACGACCCGCGCGCAGATCAGTGCCCCGACAGCGGGCGCCTCGTCGATCACGACCTCGGCCTGCTCGCCGGTGCGCACGTCGCGCAGCGTCACCACCCCGCCCTCGCCCGCGACGACCTCGTGTACCGACCGCCGCGCGAGCAGCCAGCGGCCGGCGAGTTCGAGTTCGTCGGCGGGCAGCAGGACGCCGCGGCGGGCGACGAACAGTTCGAACAGCCGGCCCTCGAACAGGGCGACGTCCATCACCAGCGGTTCGTCGAACGCCCGCGCGACGGCGTCCTCGTCGTCCCAGCGCCGGGCCCGCACCTGCGCCAACCCCAGCACCAGGTCGAACAGGGACGTCGACTGCGCGTACAGCGTGGCCTTCTCGTACAGCCAGTGCGCGCGATCGTCGAGGGTGGCGTCGGACTTGCCGAGGTGGCAGACCTTGAACTTGCGTCCCGACCCGCACCAGCACTTGTCGTTGCGCCCGAGCTCGGGATGCTCGGCGGGCGCGAAGCGCTGCAGCACGCCGTGCAGGCGTTCGTCCTCACCGCCGTCGATGCGGCTGAGCAGCGCCAGCCCCCGCGGGGCGTCACCGCGGTCCGACGCGATCTGCGCCAGCTCGAACAGCGCAGGCGTCCACGACTCGTCCATCGCCGCGGCATCCTCGAAATGGCGTTCCGCCTCCTGGACGTCGCCGAGCGAGTCGGCCGCCATCCCGGACAACCAGTGGGCGGACGCCTTCACCCGGCGCGGTCCCCGGTCCACGACCGCCAGCGCCGCCGTGTACAGCGCGGGCATGTGATCGTCCTCGACCCCGGACACCACGTCCAACGCCGCCGCGGCGGCGGCCGGATCCTCCAGCCCGGCAAACACACTCGCGCCAGCATCGACCCGCTCGCGGGCGGCGTCGACGTCGAGTTCCTCCTCGGACACGGCCGCGACCAGCTGGACGAACGAGATCACCCCCTCGACCTCGTCGGGGTGCAGGTCGTGCTCCCGCGCGACCATCGCGATGTGCGTCGCGAGATGGTGTGCGGCGAAATCGAATCCGCGCGCCGCGATGTAGTCGCCTTCGCGGTCGTATCCGGCGGACTCGATGAGCGCCCCGAGCGGCGCGGTCGGAGCGGTGAACAGGCCCGCGTCGTCCGCGAGCAGTTGCCAGGCAACGGTTTCCAGGTTGTCGGCGTTGTCCGCACCGATCACGCGGTCGAACTCGGCGGACAGGTCCGGCGCCGCGGCGAGCTCGCCGTCCACCGGACGCAACTGCACGTCGCCGCCGCGGACCGCGACCGCCACCAGGTCGCCTTCCGAGAACCCTTGCAGTGCATCGGTTCCGAACAGCAGCGCGGAGCCCTCCGGGAAGTCCTCGTCCGCGAGCCCGAGCGCCTCGATCTCGTCGGCGTCGTAGTCGGCGAACAGCGCACGTACCGGCCGGGTGTCGTCCGCCATCACCAGCAGGACCAGCGGAGCCAGGTCCGGTTCGGCGTCGATCAGCCCCGACGTCACCTCGGACGCGGTCAGGCGGTGGGTGAACACCCGGCCCTCGAGCAGGGTGTCGAGTGCGGCGCTGCGTCCGTCCGCCAGATACGCGACGAGTGGATGGTCCAGCAGCTCCACGAGTTCGGTCATCGCGTCGGAGGTTCCGTGACCGGCGTCGACGAGCAGGCGGGTCCATTCCTCGGCGGTCAGGGGTCCGCGCTCACGCAGCACTGCCAGCGCTGCGTCGACGATCGGGTCACTGGGCTCGGTCTGCACGCTCACTCTGTGATCGTAGGCGCCCGCACGCCGCGATGGCGCCACCGACGGACGGGCGTTCCGGGCCCGCCCGCCGGCGGCCGGCGCTCACAGGATCCGGCGCACCTTCATGCCGTCGAAGACCTTGCTGACCTTGACGACGTCACCGGTCTGCGGTGCGTGCACCATCTGGCCGTTGCCGATGTAGATCGCGACGTGACCCGGACCGCCGGACTGCCAGTTGCCGAACAGCAGGTCGCCGGGCCGGGCCTCCGACATCGGGATCTCGGTGCCGATGTTCCACTGCGTCTCCGAGGTCCGCGGCAGGGCGAGGGTGTCGCCGGTCGCGGAGTACACCGCGTACGACGTCAGGCCGGAGCAGTCGAAGCCGCCGTTCGAGGGGCCGTTGATGTTGCCGCCGCCCCAGACGTACGGCAGTCCGAGGTACCGCAGGGCCGCCTCGACGACCCTGCCGCCGACACTGCCGTCCGTGCCGCTCAGCGGCGCCAGGATCGCCGCGAACACCGGCTCCGACTCCCGGATCCGCTTCACGTACGGCTTGGTCTGGTGCTCGTAGTCCGGCGCCCCGTTCGGCATGCCGCCTGCCCGCCGCACGGCCTCGACGCCGGCGTTGTACCCGGCCAGGGTGAGATCGAGGGTGTCACCCTTGACAACCCCCTGCTTCTTCCACTCGTCGATCTGCGCGTACATGTCGCACAGCAGGTGCCCGGAGGCCATCACCGGGTCCGCGACACCGAGGATGTCGGCCTTGCCGTCGCCGTCGGCGTCCTTGCCGTACTTGGCCCACGTCCCGGGCATGAACTGGCCGGGACCGCGCGCGCCGTCGCGGGACACCGGCGCGGTCGGGCCGTACCGGAAGCCGTTCTCGGCGTTGTAGAGCGCCGCGATGATCGGCGCCTTGATGCCGTCGCACAGCGCACCGGCCTTGTTGAACCACGGCACGAACACCGCGATCGAGCCGATCGGAGCGAGGTTGGCGCCGGGGAAGGCCGCGTCCAGGGAGGACACGGTCCGCGAGAGGTCCCCGACGAACGGCACGTCGGCGATGTCCCGCCCCTCGGTGGCCGTGCGGGCGACCGGTGGCGCCGCGACGGGTGGTGGCGGCGGGGTCTCGACCGGCGTCGGCGCCGGCGCGGGCGGCGGAGGCGGTGGCAGATACGGGTCCACGGCGCTCTGCACGGCGTTCGCGGCGTCCTGGACGACCTGCCGGGCGGGTGACTGCATCTGCTGCGGCAGCATCCCGATGACGCTGTCGACCTGCTGGTTCGCCGCGGGCGACGTCGCCTGGAACGAGTGGATGGCTTGTGTTGCTTGGTCTTTGACCTGAGCGGGTAGGTCTGCCCCCTGAACCAGACCGCCGAGTGCCGTGGCAACGGCAACAACGACCGCGGACGGGTCAACTGCCATTCGCATCCTCCCTACGTCGGCCGAGGTACATCAGCATCCTCGGCCGCCCCCTAGTGTGACTCGCATCACCGTATGCCGCAGGACTTACGAACCGAGGGATTTCCAGCGAACTCTTAAGGTGCCTTCAGGATCGACGACCCGTGCCCCGTATCGGGCTCCGCGACGGCCGTGTTCGCCGAGCGAACACAGCAGGGGCCGGGGTTCGGTGACACCCGAACCCCGGCCCCGCAAACATCCAGCGTCCGGGCTACCCGAGGGCCTGCTCGATGTCGGCCAGCAGATCGGCCGCGTCCTCGATGCCGACGGACAGCCGCACCAGGTCCTCGGGCACCTCCAGCTCGGAGCCGGCGGTCGAGGCGTGGGTCATCGCACCCGGGTGCTCGATCAGGGACTCGACGCCGCCCAGCGACTCCGCGAGGGTGAAGATCCTTGTGCGCGAGCAGAAGTCGAGCGCCGCCTGCTTGCCGCCCTTGAGCCGCACCGACACCATGCCGCCGAACCGCCGCATCTGGCGGGCCGCGACCGCATGTCCCGGGTGCGACGCCAGGCCGGGGTAGATCACCCGTTCGACCGCGGGGTGGCCGGTGAGCAGGTCCACGACCTTCTCCGCGTTGTCGCTGTGCCGCTCCATCCGCAGCGCGAGGGTCTTGATGCCGCGCATCGTCAGGTAGGCGTCGAACGGTCCGGGCACCGCGCCGGCACCGTTCTGCAGGAACGCGAACGCGGTGTCGAGCTCCTCGTCGTTCGTGACCAGCGCGCCGCCGACGACGTCGGAGTGTCCGCCGAGGTACTTGGTGGTCGAGTGCAGCACGACGTCGGCACCGAGGGACAGCGGCTGCTGCAGGTACGGCGAGGCGAACGTGTTGTCCACGACGATCCGCGCGCCGGACTCGTGCGCCATCGCCGACAGGGCCTCGATGTCGCCGATGTTCAGCAGCGGGTTGGTCGGGGTTTCGACCCACACCAGCCTGGTGTTCGGACGGATCGCCGCCCGGACCGCGGCGACGTCGCCCATCGGTGCCGGCGTGTGCTCGATGCCCCACTGCGTGAACACCTTGTCGATCAGCCGGAAGGTGCCGCCGTAGGCGTCGTTCGGGATCACCAGGTGGTCGCCGGGCCGCAGCACCGACCGCAGGAGGCAGTCGGTCGCGGCCATGCCCGACGAGAACGCGCGACCGAACGTCCCGCCCTCGATCGCGGCGAGGTTCGCCTCGAGCGGCCGGCGCGTCGGATTGCCGGTGCGTGCGTACTCGAAACCGCCCCGCATGCCCCCGACACCGTCCTGCGCGAACGTCGAGCTCGCGTAGATCGGCACGTTCACCGCACCCGTCTGCGGATCGGGTTCGTATCCGGCGTGAATGGCTCTGGTCGAGAATCCCTGCTCGCTCATGCGGTCAGCCTAGCGAGCCGGAGCTCACGCGCCCGCGCTGAGGAACCCGAGCAGGTCCTGTCGGGTGAGCACGCCGACCGGCTTGCCGTCCTCGACGACCATCAGCGCGTCGGTGTCGCCGAGCGCCTTCGTCGCGGCGCTGACCGGTTCGCCGGAACCGATCAGCGGGAACGCCGGGCTCATGTGCTTGGACACCGGGTCCGCCAGATGGGCACGGCCCTCGAACACCGCCGACAGCAGTTCACGTTCGGTGACACTGCCCGCCACCTCGCCGGCCATGACCGGCGGCTCGGCGCCGACGACCGGCATCTGCGACACCCCGTACTCGCGGAGGATCTCGATCGCGTCGCGCAGCGTCTCGGTCGGGTGGGTGTGCACCAGGTCCGGCAACGCCCCCGACTTGCCGCGCAGCACGTCGCCGACCGTCGGCTCGGCGGGCCTGCTGCCGTCGAGCGGGGTCCGCAGGAAGCCGTACGAGGCCATCCACTTGTCGTTGAAGATCTTGGACAGGTAGCCGCGGCCGCCGTCGGGCAGCAGCACCACGACCACCGCGTCGGGGTCGCGCTCGGCGACCCGGAGCGCCGCGACCACGGCCATCCCGCAGGAACCGCCGACCAGCAGACCCTCCTCGCGGGCGAGGCGGCGGGTCATGTCGAAGGAGTCGGCGTCCGAGACCGCGATGATCTCGTCCGGGATCGTCGGGTCGTAGGCGGTGGGCCAGAAGTCCTCGCCGACACCCTCGACCAGGTACGGCCGGCCCGTGCCACCCGAGTACACCGAGCCCTCGGGGTCCGCGCCGACGACCTTCACCCGGCCGCCGGAGACCTCCTTGAGGTAACGGCCGGTGCCGGTGATCGTGCCGCCGGTGCCGACACCGGCGACGAAGTGCGTGACCTTGCCGTCGGTGTCGCGCCAGATCTCGGGGCCGGTGGTCTCGTAGTGGCTGGCCGGGCCGCCCGGGTTGGAGTACTGGTCCGGCTTCCAGGCGCCGGGGATCTCCTTGACCAGCCGGTCGGAGACGTTGTAGTAGCTGTCCGGGTGCTCCGGCGGCACCGCGGTCGGGCACACCACGACCTCCGCGCCGTACGCCTTGAGCACGTTGCGCTTGTCCTCGCTGACCTTGTCCGGGCAGACGAACACGCACTTGTAGCCGCGCTGCTGGGCCACCAGGGCCAGGCCGATTCCGGTGTTGCCGGACGTCGGCTCGACGATCGTCCCGCCCGGCTTCAGCGCCCCGGACTCCTCCGCCGCGTCGACCATCTTGACGGCGATCCGGTCCTTGGAGCTGCCACCGGGGTTGAGGTACTCGATCTTGGCCGCCACGAGCCCCGACCCGGGCGGGACCACCGAATTCAGCCTGACCAGCGGGGTGTTTCCGATGAGGTCCACGACGTGATCCGCGATGCGCATACCCCCATCGTCCCAGAGCCCGCGGCCACGGCAACACGAGGACCGGCGGGGCACCCCGGCAGGCGTTAGATTCGGGTGGTGTCAGCGGCCACCTCGACCGGAAGGCGCGTGCGGTGCCCACGAACGGATGGCGAACTGCGGCGAAGGCGGGAGCGGCGGCGGCGATCGCCGGGTCCTCGGCAGGCACCGCGTCGTGGGCGCTCTACAACTACCTGATGGGCCAGGCCGGCGCCGCCCGCGGCGTGATCGGGCGCAACGTCGCCAAACCACCCGAGGCGGACGGCGTCTACACCGCCGGTGGCGCCGCCCCGACCCGCTGGCACCCGGGGGTCCCGTTCGACCTGCACCTGATGATCTTCGGGGACTCGACGGCCGCCGGCGTCGGATGCTCCGTCGCCGACGAGGTCCCCGGGGTCCGCCTCGCCCGCGGTCTCGCCGAGGAGACCGGCAAGCGAATCCGGCTGAGCACCAAGGCGATCGCCGGCGCCACGTCGAAGGGCCTCTCGGGTCAGGTGGACGCGATGTTCGTCGCCGGCCCACCACCCGATGCCGCGGTCATCCTGATCGGCGCCAACGACGTCACCGCCAAGAACGGCGTGTACGCGTCCGCGCACCGCCTCGGTTCCGCGGTCGCCCGCCTCCGCGCCGGCGGCAGCGTCGTCGTCGTCGGCACCTGCCCCGACCTGGGTGTCGTCACCGCGATCCCCCAGCCGCTGCGGACCGTGGTGCGCCGGTGGGGTCAGCTGTTGGCGCGGTTGCAGACGTCGGCGGTGCTCGAGGCCGGCGGGCATCCGGTCCCGCTCGCGGACCTGCTCGCACCGGAGTTCCTCGCCGCCCCGGACACGATGTTCTCCGCCGACCGCTTCCACCCGTCCGCCGCAGGCTACGAGCTCGCCGCCCGCCAGTTGCTGCCGGTCCTCGCCGCCGCCCTCGGCGAGTGGGACGGCGGCCCGCTGCCCGCGTTGCCGACGGTGTCCGAGGCCGCCGAGTCGCGCCGGCTCGGCGCCCGGATCGTCGCCGCGTCCCACTCGATGGCCGACTACGTGACCAGTGCCCGACACCAACAACGTAAGTTCTGAGGAACAGACCCGAATCGGATTCATCCTCGAACGACAAACAAGGAGTACTCATGCCCGAGGCAGTCATTGTCTCCGCCGTGCGCTCGCCGATCGGCCGCGCCGGCAAGGGATCGCTGAAGGACGTCCGTCCCGACGATCTCGCCGCCCAGATGGTCGCCGCCGCGCTGGCGAAGGTCCCGGAGCTCGATCCCACCGAGGTCGACGACCTGATCATGGGCTGTGGCCAGCCCGGCGGTCAGTCCGGCTTCAACATCGCGAAGGTCGTCGCCACCACCCTCGGCTACGACTTCATGCCGGGTGTCACCGTCAACCGCTACTGCTCGTCGTCGCTGCAGACCACCCGGATGGCGATGCACGCGATCCGCGCCGGTGAGGGCGACGTCTACATCTCCGCCGGCGTCGAGTCGGTGTCCAGCTTCGCGACCGGCAACGCCGACGGCTGGCCGAACACGAAGAACGCCCGGTACGCCGACGCCCAGGCCCGCACCGCCAAGCTCGCCGAGGGCGGCACCCCGTGGTCCGACCCGCGCGAAGAGGGCCTGCTGCCCGACATCTACGTCGCGATGGGCCAGACCGCCGAGAACGTCGCGTCGCTGACCGGCATCACCCGCGAGGAGCAGGACCGCTGGGGCGTCCGCTCGCAGAACCGCGCCGAGGAGGCCATCAAGCGCGGCTTCTTCGCCAACGAGATCACCCCGGTCACGCTGGCCGACGGCACCGTCGTCTCCACCGACGACGGCCCGCGCCCCGGCACCACCCTCGAGGGCATCTCCGGCCTGAAGCCGGTCTTCCGCCCGGACGGCACCGTGACCGCCGGTAACGCCTGCCCGCTCAACGACGGCGCGGCCGCCCTGGTCATCATGTCCGACACCAAGGCCAAGGCCCTCGGCCTGACCCCGCTCGCGCGCATCGTCGCCACCGCCGCGACCGGCCTGTCCCCCGAGATCATGGGCCTGGGCCCGATCGAGGCCGTCAAGAAGGCCCTCGGCTACGCGAAGATGTCCACCTCGGACATCGACCTGTACGAGATCAACGAGGCCTTCGCGGTGCAGGTGCTGGGTTCGGCCCGCGCCCTGGAGCTCGACGAGGACAAGATCAACGTCTCCGGCGGTGCCATCGCGATCGGCCACCCGTTCGGCATGACCGGTGCCCGCATCACCAACACCCTGCTCAACAACCTGCGTGAGCAGGACAAGACCTTCGGCGTCGAGACCATGTGCGTCGGCGGCGGCCAGGGCATGGCGATGGTGCTCGAGCGCCTGAGCTGATCGTCTCCCCCGAACGGGCGGTTACCGGGCGGGCCACACGGCCGACGCTCAGGTGACCGCCCGTTCGGCTATCAACTCCCCGATCGGCAGCGCCGACGTCGCGGCGGGCGAGGGCGCGTTGACGACGTGCACCATCCGGTCCGTGGAGCGGATCAGAAAGTCGTGCACGAACGTGCCGTCGGCGAGGACGGCCTGCGCCCTGATCCCGGCATGCCGGTCCCGCAGGTCGTCGAGTTCGAGTGAGGGGCAGTACTTCCGGCACTCGGCGAGGTAGCCGCGCTTGAAGACCGCGTTGCGCAGCTCCCGGATTCCGGTACGCACGTTGGCGGCCGCGACCCGTCGCAGTCCGGGGAAGCGCAGCAACTCGACGGCGTCGCGGCGGTCGACGCCGAACGGCCGGTACTTCTCCCGAGCGAAGCCGAGGACCGCGTTGGGTCCGACGGTGATGTCGCCACCGATGGTCGGGCTCAGGTGCACACCCAGGAACGGCAGGTCGGGGTCGGGGATCGGATAGATCAGGTGCCGCACGATCGACGACTTCTCCGGCCGCAGCCGGTAGTACTCGCCGCGGAACGGCATGATCTGGAAGTCCGTGTGCAGGCCCGCCAGCCGGGCCACCCGGTCGGCCTGCAACCCGGCGCAGGCGATCAGGTGCCGGGCGGTCACCGTGCCGTCGGCGGTGGAGACGGTCACGGCGTCGGATCGCTCGGCGATCTCGACGACGGCGTGTCCGGTCCGGACCTCCCCGCCCGCGGCCAGGACCTCGTCCACGAGCGCCCGGCAGATCCGGCGGAAGTCGATGACACCGGTGGCCTTGACGAGCAGCGCCCCGATGCCGGACACCAGCGGTTCGCGCTCACGCAGCTCGTCGGCGCCGAGGCGCTCGTGGTCGATGCCGTTGATCCGGGCGCGCTCGACCAGCTTCTCCATGCGCACGAGCTCGGTCGTGTCGGTCGCGACCAGAAGCTTCCCGGTGACCCGGTACTCGATGCCGTGGTCGTCGGCGAACCGTTTCGTCGCTGCCGCACCCCGCTTGCACAGGTCGGCCTTCAGACTGCCCGGCTCGTAGTAGATGCCTGCGTGGATGACGCCGCTGTTGTGCCCGGTCTGGTGGGCCGCGACCTCGGGCTCCTTCTCGAGCACGAGCACCGACGCGCCCGGCTTCCGCTGCAGAACCGCCCGCGCGGTCGCCAGCCCGACGATGCCGGCACCGATGATGCAGTAGTCGAAGGTCACCGAACGATGATGCGCCCTCGAAGGCACGGAACGGGAGCACCCGCCTCCCGAAGCACCGGCACGCGCTCGAGGATGTGGACGTCGCGGTACGGGCGGACGAAGTCGTGTCGCAACTGGTGCTCGGTGAGCTGTACCGCCGCGCGCAGCGGGTGTGCACAACCCGCGACGTTGTCCACAGACACCGAACGGGCGGTTACCTGAGCGTCGGCCGAGAGGCCTGCCCGGTAACCGCCCGTTCGGCGGAGACCGCTAGTCGTTGTTGAAGTAGCTCAGCAGTCGCAGGATCTCGACGTACAGCCAGACGAGCGTCACGGTCAGACCGAGGGCGACGCCCCACGCGGCCTTCTCCGGCGCCTGCGCGCGGATCAGCTGGTCGGCGGCGTCGAAGTCCAGCAGGAAGCTGAACGCGGCGATGCCGATGCACACGAGGCTGAAGATGATCGCGAAGCCGCCACCGGCACGGAGGCCGAGGCCGCCGTCGATGAAGAAGCTGGCGATCAGGTTGCCGAGCGAGAGCACGACGACACCGATCAGGGCACCGATGATCATCCGGGTCAGCCGCGGGGTCACGCGGATCGCGCCGGTCTTGTAGACGACGAGCATGCCGAAGAACACACCGAAGGTGCCGAGGACGGCCTGCGCGATCAGGGTCTCGGCACTGACGCCCTGGATGTCGAACGTCATCAGCAACGACAGTGCACCGAGGAACAGGCCCTCGCAGACCGCGTAGGCGAGCACGATCGCCGGGTTGTCCATCTTGTTGCCGAAGCTGGCGACCATGACCAGGACCAGGCCGACCAGGCCGCCGCCGATCACGAACGCCGATGCCAGGCCGGGGTTCCCGTGCGAGAGGGTGTACGAGATGATCGCGGCGATCGTCAGCACACCGAGCGTGATGCCGGTCTTGGTGACGACGTCGTCGATCGTCATGGCCCGCTGGGCGGGTCCGGTCGTGTAGGGCTCGGCCTGCGGGTACTGCTGCTGACCGAACTGCTGGGTCATCTGCCCGGCGCCTGCCGTGGCAGAACCGAACGAGGCGTATCCGCCCTCCTGCTTGGGGAGGTTGCGGAACACCGGGTTGCTGGTGGTGCGCACCGTGCGTGTCCCTTCTTTCGTGTGGCCGGTGGGGCCATGCAGGGTCATTGTGACCCGGCGCAGCGGGGATGTCCCGCTTCCTTGATGGTGAAACGACCGAGACGTGCCGGGAAGTTCCCGGGCCCGGACAATTCGGACTCTACCGCCCAGGCGTCCGAAGTCACCGTGCCACGGACCGGGTCACGGTGAACTTGGGGTTGCGCCCCATTTGCTCGGTGTCGCCGACCGCGGCACGCAGCGCGGGCCGGTAGCGCAGGTGGGAGTTGTACACCGTCCACATCTCACCGCCGGGGCGCAGCACCCGGCCGGCCGCCCGGAACATCGCGAGCGCGGCGCCGGTGTGGACCGCGGCCCCGACGTGGAACGGTGGATTGCACACGATCAGGTCGACGCCGCCGTCGGCGAGGGTCGACATGGCGTCGTCCCGCAGCACCGTCACCCGCTCCCCGACGCCGTTGGCCGCGGCGGTGGCGGCCGCCGACGCGACCGCGGCCGCGGACTGGTCGGTGGCGATCACCCGCAACTCCGGATGCTGCCGCGCGAGCGCGACCGCGAGGATGCCGGTGCCGCAGCCGAGGTCCACGGCCGTCCGCGCGCCCGCGTCGGTGCGCGGCAGGAAGTCGAGCAGGAAGCGGGTGCCGATGTCGAGCGTGTGCCCGGCGAACGCGGCCCCGTGCGCGACGACGTCGAGCCCCAGATCGGTGAGGCGTTCGCGACGCGGGAACGTGGGCGGCTCCGGCGGCACGGTGGGACCGGACGCGACCAGGACCCTGGACTTCTGCCTGCCGCGGGTGGCGTGGACGCGTCCGAAGCAGGTCGCGAGCACGTCGTTGAACGCATGGGTGAGGTGTTTGTCGCGACCTCCGGCGTACACGATCACCGACGGATCGGCGTATCGCGCAACGGTTTCCGCGATCTCGGTGAGCGCGGCCAGGCTGCGCGGCAATTGCAGCAGGACGACCGTCGCGTCGGTGAGCAGCTCTTCCCCCAACGGGCACGACCGGAACGTGCCCGCCAGTCCGGCCCGCTCCGCGTTGCCGGCCAGCGCACGTTCCCCGGTGACCGGATCCTGGTGCACCCGAACGCCACTCGCACCGAATCCGGCCACGGCCCCGAGGGTGAGCGCGCCGTAGTGGTCGCCGATCACCGCGACCCGGCCGGGCCCGGCCTCGGCCAGCGCGTCGGCGGCCTCGTCGAGGATCAGCCGGTCGGCGCCGTCGACGGCGTACAGGTTGGGCGCCTCGACGTCGGGGTGGCGACGCAGCGCAGCGAAGAGTTCCTCGGGGACCGGCACCGCCCCAGTCTCTCAGGCTGCCGCGAACCTCAGTTCGAGACCCAGGTGACGACCGAGTCGAGGTCGGCCCGGCTGGTGCGGAACGCGTTGGCGGGATTCGTGAGGTCGGGGTAGCCGAACGAGATGGCGCACAGCACGTTGCGGTCGTCCGGGATCTCGAAGAAGTCCCGCACGTAGGGGGCGCATCCGGCCAGCGCCGCCTGCGGCACGGTCGCGACCCCGAAACTCTGCGCCGCCAGCAGGAAGGTGTTGACGTACAGGCCGCAGTCGACGGCGCCGTAGGTCCCGAGCGTCGCGTCGGTGGTGACGATCGCCACGTGCGGGGCGCCGAACAGGTCGAAGTTCTTCAACGTCTGTTCCGCCGAGGCCTGCCGGTCCCCGGCGATGCCCAGGCTCGAGTACAGCTGCAGCGCGCACTCCTTGCGCCGGTCCCGGTACACGCCGGGATAGCCGGCCGGGAACGCGATGTCCGGCGCCTGCGCGACCGTCCGCACGGCCTCGGCGAGCCCGCGCCGGAACCGGTCGGTGGCGGCGCCGTCGGTGACCGCGACCTGCCACGGCTGCGTGTTGCACCACGACGGCGTCCGCTGCGCCATCGTCAGGATCTCGACGATCACGTCCTCGGGGACGGGGTCGGGCAGGAACGCCCGGCAGCTGAAGCGGGAGGCGAGCAGCGTCGCGAGCGTCGACGGCTCCACGGTGGTCTCGGTCACGAGTTCGGATCCTAGGGAATCGGGTTCACGACGGTCCGGGCCGGTCCCGTCAGGCGTTGCGACCGTTCGCGCCCCAGGTCACCCGGACACCGTTGTCACGCAGCCAGGCCGACGGGTCGAGCTTGTTGCCCTGCGGATCCCACACCTCGAAGTGCAGGTGCGGGCCGGTGGACTGGCCGCGGTTGCCGACGGTCGCGATCTGCTGCCCGGCCGCGACCTCCTGGCCGACCGTCACCTGGTAGTCGTTGACGTGCCCGTACACGGTGATGCTGCGGTCGGGGTGCATCACCCGCACCCACAGGCCGAAGCCGGAGGCCGGTCCGGCGGAGATGACGGTGCCCTGCTCGGCCGCCAGGACGGGCGTGCCGATCGGGGCGGCGATGTCGATACCGCCGTGGTGCGCACCCCACCGGCTGCCGAAGTCGGACGTGAGGGTGCCGTTGACCGGCTGCACGGTGCGCGCGGGCAACGGATTGGCGGAACCGACGTTCTGGTTCTCGACCCACTGCTTCGCGGTCGCGAACCCGGGGATCGAGTCGGCGGCCAGGTCCGGCACCTCGACCGTCGCGGGTACCTCGACACCGACCGACCGCAGACCCGCGGTGACGTCGGAGGGCAGCGACGGGACCTGGACGGTGGCCGCGGCGGCGGTGGTGCCGCCGAGCTGGGCGCCGCCGACGATGATCGCGCCGGTGGCCGCGGCCACGGTGGCCGCCTTGACACCCGTTCCGTGACCTTGCGCCGGGGCACGGTGCCGGCCGCGGATCGCGTCGGGATCGACGACGAACGCCACCGGATGCGCCCCTGAACTGCGATGATCTGCCACTTCGGGTACCTCGTCCGTTCGGTTGGTCGGCGGCACACAGGTCGCCTGCGCACCGTTTGTCCGCTCCGAAGATAACAAGACGGTCTCGGAAACGTCGACTTTTGGCGAACGCCCGTGCGCGGACGAGGTCCCGAGCAGAGCGGACCGGGTCAGGAACCCCAGGTCGGTGCGACGCCCCGGTCGCCGAGCCACGCGTTCGGGTTCATCCGGTTGCCCGCGGCGTCCCACGCCTCGAAGTGCAGGTGCGGACCGGTGGACTGGCCGCGGTTGCCGACGGTCGCGATCTGCTGTCCGGCCGCGACCCGCTGTCCGACGCCGACGAGGTAGGTGTCGACGTGGCCGTACACGGTCATCGTTCCGTCGTCGTGACGGATCCGGACCCACTGCCCGAATCCGGAGGCCGGACCGGCCGAGATGACCTCGCCGTCGGCGGCGGCCCGGATCGGAGTGCCGAGCGGGGCGGCGATGTCGATGCCGCCGTGCTGGGTCCCCCAGCGGGCGCCGTACCCGGAGCTCAGCGTGCCGGACACCGGCTGGACCGTCCGCGCCCGGAACGGCGCGGCGCTGCCCGGGTTGAGGGGGGCGAGCAGTCCGGCGGCCCAGTCGGAGGCCGGCCCGGCCGGCACGTCGAGGACGGGGGCGGCCACCCCGGCGGGCAGGATGCCGGCCGGAATCTGGAGCGGCTGTGCCGATGCGGAGCCGGCTCCGATCGTGACGCCGGTGAGGGCGATCGCGCCGGTCACGGTGGCGGTGGCGGTGGCGGTGGCAAGCCGGCGGGTGAGCGAGTGAGAACGATTTACCGTCCTGTGGTGAATGGCCACAGTTGCTTCCTTCAATCTTCGTCGACTCGGTCGCACTCCGGTGACTCGTGCGACCCGGGTCCCCCCGAATGAAAACGAAGGTAACGAAACGATCTCGACACGTCGATCGTGACCAAATATTTATCAAAACTTGATCTTGATGTGACCCGCGGCGTCGGACCCGAATCCTGCACGTTTGCGGCTTTCGTACGGCGCATACGTGATCCCGCTCACAGTTGCCCGATCCACCTGCGGATATGCCCCCGAAACGACACGACGCCCGCCACACCGATGACGGTGTGGCGGGCGTCGATCGCCGCATCCGGGCGCGAACACCCCTCGCAGGGCCGGGCGAACCGCGGCCACCGCGAAGGCGAGGCCTACCTACGAGCCGAGCGCATCCTTGAGCACGTTGGTCAGAACCTGCGAGAGAACGCCGATGAGAATGGTTTCCGCACTGCCGCCCATGAGATCTCCTTTGGTGCGTCTTTGAACTGTCGGCAGGGACAGTACGCGACCGGAGTCACCGACTGGGGCGTTTCTTCTGAACAAACGTCCAAGATGGTACGAACAGTGGACACCGGCGGTTCGATCGCGGGAGCCGGCCCGGCGAGCCTGCTACGCGGAGAGCTGGCCGCCCAACGCCGACGACCCGGCGAACAGGGACGACACGAGGTCGACGTGGCTGTCCGTGCCGAGGCTGGTCGAGCCGGTCGCCATCGCGTTGATCAGGTCGACGAGATTCATGGGGTCCCCTTCCAGGACTGTGACTGACGGTGTCCCGAGCACCCTTCACCGGCAACGTTTCCGAAAGGTGGCGAGCCGGTGAATTGACGTGACGGTCCGTCACACGCCCGGCACGACGAGCTCCTACCGGAGGCGGAAGGAAGGCGGACTCGGTGAACGCGTTGTCCGTCTCGATCGACCCCGAACAGCCCCGCCCACACGTGCCCCCAGTCGGATTCGAACCGACACTTTGCGGATTTTAAGTCCGATGCCTCTGCCAATTGGGCTATGGGGGCGGCCCGTGCCCGGTGGGCACCGGGGACGACTGTAGTGCTCGTCAGAGGATCGACAGGGCGATCCCGTCGAGGATGTCGTGTTCGCTGACGACGAGTTCGTCGATGCCGGCGCGGCGCGCGAGCTCCTGGCCCAGCACGTCGGCGACGATCGCGCCGCCGCCGATGACGTCGACGCGGCCGGGGTGGATCGTGGTGATCGCGGCGCGCTGCTCGTGCGTCATGTGCAGCAGGTTGTCGTTGACCTCGTGCAGTCGCTGCAGCGACATCCGGGACAGGTGCACCCGCTCGGCGTCGTACTGCGGCAGTTCGAGCGACACCGCGGCGAGGGTGGTCATGGTGCCGGCCACGCCGACCCAGGTGTGGGCCTGCTCGACGGGCACCCGCGCGAACGCCTCGCCGAGCTTCTCGGCGGCGAACGCGCGGGCCGCGGCGACCTGCTCGGCGGTCGGCGGGTCGTCGTGCAGACAGCGCTCGGTCAGTCGCACGCACCCGATGTCGGTGGAGTAGGCGGCATGCACCCCTCCCCCGTCGCCGAGCACGACCTCGGTGGATCCGCCGCCGAGATCGACCACGACGAAAGGTCCTGCGGCCGGGTCGAGTTCGCCGACGGCACCGGCGAACGACAGGCGCGCCTCCTCGTCACCGGTGATCACCTCGGCCTCGGCGCCGGGGATGACCGCACCGAGCACCTCGCGGGTCATCGAGAAGAAGTCCTCGCGGTTCGCGGCGTCTCGGGTCGCGGAGGTCGCGACCATCCGGACCGCGGTCGCACCGGTCTCCCGGATCATCGCGGCGTACTCCTCGAGCGCCACCCGGGTCCGTTCGATCGCCTCGGGCGCGAACCGGCCGGTGGCGTCGACGCCCTGCCCGAGGCGGTTGACCCGCATCTCCCGGACGACGTCGGTGAGCCGGCCCTCCGAGTCCGCGTCCGCGACGAGGAGGCGGATCGAGTTGGTGCCGCAGTCGACCGCGGCGACGCGGGTCATTCGGCGTCCCCCGTACCGGTGGCCGCCGGCGGGACGTACCGCGGCCAGTCCGCCGGGATCGCGGTCCCGCGCAGACCGGAGTCGGCGGCCAGCGCCACCGACTCGTCGCCGAGCGGGTTCACGCCCGGGCCCTTGGCCAACGAGTGCGCCATCAGCACGTGCAGGCACTTGACCCGGTCCGGCATGCCCCCGCCGGTGAAATCCGTTCCGAGCGAGTCGATTTCGTTACGCTCCGCGAGGTACGACTCGTGTGCGCGGCGGTACGCGGCCGCGAGCTCGGGGTCACGGGTCAGAC
Organism: Rhodococcus olei; assembly: GCF_039540555.1. Taxonomy (NCBI): domain Bacteria; kingdom Bacillati; phylum Actinomycetota; class Actinomycetes; order Mycobacteriales; family Nocardiaceae; genus Rhodococcus; species Rhodococcus olei. Next base: position 33,019 of record NZ_BAABFB010000007.1, read on the forward strand.
GCTCGGTCATCTCGCGCATCACGCCCGACGACTCCTGACGGCTGGCCTCCGCGGTCAGCCGCGGGTCGGTCAGGTAGTAGAGCGTCGGGAAGGGGGTGCCGTCGGGCAGGCGCGGCGCGGTCTTCACGACTCCGGGCGTCCCGTCCGGTGCGCGGTACGCGATCGCGAGCACCCCGCGCGGCTCCCGGCCCAACTGCGCGGCGACGGCGTCCAGATCCTGCTGCGGAACCTCGTTGTCGGTCGGCTCGGTCACCCGGTGGGCCCTCCTTGATCGTGTGGGATGGTCATCGACCCGGCGGCGCCCCCGCCCGGCGGAGCCGGTGGCGGTGGGGGCGTGGGTGCGGCGGTCGGGGTCGGCTGCGGTTCGACGACCGGGCGCCACAGCCCGGTGTACCAGGGGTCGTTGTCGTGCTTCGGCTTGGTCAGGTCCTCGACCGGCGGCGCCGTCGCGCCCGGCAACTGCACCTGGTAGGGCGTCTCCCCCGGCATCACGTACTGGAGCCGGTCGCGGGCCTGGGCGCGCACGTAGGCGGGATCGTCGGCCTGCTGATTGTCCCGGGTCAGCCGCGCGACATCGGCCTCGAGCTGCTCCCGCTGCTCGGCGACGTGCTCGGCCTCGCTGCGCTGGGCGAGGTAGGTGCGCAGCGGCACCGCCAGCGTCAGGGCCAGCGCACACACGACCATCGCGAGAACCACGGTCCGCGCCGTGGACAGTCCGAGAAAGGTGCGCTCGCCGGGCGGTGCCGACGCGGCGGTCCGCCGCCCGGGGCGCGCCGCCGCACCGTCCCGGCCGGCCCGACCGGTACGGACGGGCTTCTCGGTCGGCGACGGCGGTGTCGATGCCGGATCCGGGTCGCCGGCGGCGCCCCGGTTGCCGTGGCCGGACGCGGCAGGCCCCGCCGGGCGGGACCGCGACGGACGTCGTGTCCCGGCCCCGTCGCGGACGCGACGGGGATCCCGGCCGCCCGGGCTGCTGCCCGGACGGGACCTGCCGCGCTGGCTCACAGCTGTGCTGCCGTTCCGGTCAGTTCGCGTCGAACGAGAAGCGCGGGAACGCGAGCTCGCCGGCGTACCGGGCGGCGTCGCCGAGCGACTCCTCGATGCGGAGCAGCTGGTTGTACTTCGCGACACGCTCGGAGCGGGCCGGGGCACCGGTCTTGATCTGGCCGCTGCCGACGGCGACGGCGAGGTCGGCGATCGTGGTGTCCTCGGTCTCGCCGGACCGGTGGCTCATCATCGTCTTGTAGCCGTTGCGGTGCGCGAGGTCGACGGCGTCGAGGGTCTCGGTCAGCGTGCCGATCTGGTTGACCTTGACCAGCAGCGCGTTCGCGGCGCCCTTGACGATGCCGTCCTCGAGACGCTCCGGGTTCGTGACGAACAGGTCGTCACCGACGAGCTGGATCTTGTCGCCGATCGCCTCGGTCAGCGCGACCCAGCCGGTCCAGTCGTCCTCGCTGAGCGGGTCCTCGATCGAGACCAGCGGGTACTGGCCGAGCAGCTCGGCGTAGAACGCGCCCATCTCCTCGGCGGAACGGACCCGACCCTCGAACTTGTATCCGGAGCCCTCGGTGTAGAACTCGGTCGCCGCGACGTCCAGGGCGAGCGCGACGTCGCTGCCCAGCTTCAGACCGGTCTTGGAGATGGCCTCGCTGATCAGGTCGAGCGCGGCCTTCGTGCCTGCGACGTCGGGGGCGAAACCGCCCTCGTCACCGAGGCCGGTGGACAGCCCCTTGGCCTTGAGCACGGACTTGAGCGAGTGGTAGACCTCGGTACCCCAGCGCAGCGACTCCTTGAACGTGGTGGCACCGATCGGCGCGACCATGAACTCCTGGACGTCGACGCCGGTGTCGGCGTGGGCACCGCCGTTGAGGATGTTCATCATCGGGACGGGCAGCACGTGCGCGTTCGGCCCGCCGACGTAACGGAACAGCTCCAGACCGGCGGAATCGGCCGCGGCGCGGGCGACGGCCAGCGACGCACCGAGCAGCGCGTTGGCACCGAGGCGCGACTTGTCCGGCGTGCCGTCCTCGTCGAGGAGGGCCTGGTCGACGGCCCGCTGCTCGGAGGCGTCCAGGCCGATGATGGCCGGCGCGATCTCGCCGAGCACCGACTCGACGGCCTTCTGCACACCCTTGCCGTTGTAGCGGTCGCCACCGTCCCGCAGCTCGACCGCCTCGTGCTCGCCGGTCGACGCGCCCGAGGGCACCGCCGCGCGCGCAAAGGTGCCGTCGTCGAGCAGCACCTCGACCTCGACCGTGGGGTTTCCTCGGGAATCGAGGATCTCGCGGGCTCCGACCTGCTCAATGATGGCCACGGATGGTTCTCCTTATTGGCGGCTTGCGTTGTCTGGGCACGCCAACGCGGTCGACGACGTGCCGGGCGTTGACGATTTCGCTACATGGTGCCAGGTCCGAGCCTAGCGGCGGCAATCGGCCGCGCGGGGTGACGGCACGCTCTCCCGCGCGTGTTCACGGCACGCTCTCGACCGCGTACCGGTTCGCCCGGTCACGGACGTCGGCCAGGTAGCGGCCCGACAGGTTGTACGCCATCAACGCCCGTCGCCACCCGTCCTCGCCGGTGAGGTCGCCGCCGCGGGCGCACAGGTACCGCGCCGCGGTCAGGGCCGCGTCGTCGAGGTTGTCGGGATCGGCGACGCCGTCGCCGTTGGCGTCGACGCCCCACCGCCGCCACGTCTCGGGGATGAACTGCATCGGCCCCATCGCCCGGTCGTGAACGGGGTCGCCGTCCATCGCGCCGCCGTCGGTGTCGGGGATCTCGGCGACGCCCGGTCCGCCGTCGAGCGGGATCCCCCGGATCGGCGGGGTGACCGTGCCGTCGGCCGCCAGGTGTGCACCCCGGTGGGTGCCGTGCCTGCTCTCGACGCCGCCGATACCGGCGACGGTGGTCCAGGCGATGCCGCAGTCGGGGCGGGATTGCGCCATCACGGCGGCCGCGTGGCCGTATGCCTCGAGCGCGGTCGCGGAGATCCCGGTCGCGTCGGAGATCCCGGACGCCCAGTCGGCGAGCCGGCCGGCGGTGCGACCGGGCGAGTCGACGTCGATCGGCGGCACCGGTGCACCGGGCAGGGGCGGCGTGTTCTGCGGAATCGGAGCCGGCGGCTGGTGCGCGCAGCTGGCGAGGACTCCCGCGAGCACGGCTGCGGCGATTCCCGTCCACACGGTCCCGGTTCGGCTGCTCACCGCGTCCATCATCCATGTCGCGGAAGGCGAACCGTCGAAACGGTCAATTCGGGCACCCTGCGACCGACTCCGAGCAGCGCCGTGGTAAGTGCTACCTTAGCCGGGAGGGAACCAAGGTTCGCCTTGCCTGACCCAGGTCGGGGTGTCACGGACAGAAACGAGGGCCGACGTGGTCGTACTCGCCGCCGGCTCGAGCGCGCCGGGGATCGCGACACAGCTGGTCGGCAGTGGCCTCATCGGGCTCCGCGAGGGTCTCGAGACCGGGATCGTGGTGATGATCCTCGTCGCCTTCCTGGTCAAGTCCGATCGCCGTGACGCCCTCAAGTGGGTGTGGCTCGGGGTCGGCGCGGCCGTCGCGATGGTGGCCGTCATCTTCGTCGCCATCCACTTCGGCACCTCCACCGTCACCGGCACGGCGGCCGAACTGATCAGCGGCATCGCCTCGCTCGTGGCGGTCTGCATCGTCACCGCGATGGTGCTGTGGATGCGCACCGCAGCGGCGTCCATCTCCGGGCACCTCCGCGACAGCCTCGGCAAGGCGCTCGCCGTCGGCCCGTTCGCGGTCACGGCGATGGCGTTCCTCGCGGTGGGCCGCGAGGGCGTGGAGACCGCGCTGCTCCTCGTCGGGTACGCCGAGAACGCAGGCGGCAGCGTCTGGCCGCTGGTCGGTCTGCTGCTCGGCATCGGCGTCGCGGCGATCGTGACCGTGCTCCTCTATTTCGGCGCCGTGCGCGTCAACTTCGCGCAGTTCTTCCGTTACACCGGCGTGTTCCTGGTGTTCGTCGCCGCCGGCATCCTCGCGTACGGCGTCCGGGCCCTGCAGATCGCCGGCTGGCTGCCCGGCGGGTCGAACCTCGCGTTCGACGCGTCCGCGAGCTTCGACACCTCCAGCTGGTACGGCACCGTGCTGCAGGGCATCTTCAACTTCCGGCCCGACCCGACCGTGGCGCAGTTCGTCGCGTGGGTCCTCTATGTCGCGATCGTGCTGCCGCTGTTCCTGCGCCCGGTCGCGAAGAAGCAGCCCGCCGACCGCAGGCCGCCCGCCACCGAGACCTCCGACCTTCCCGCGTAACCGAAAGGCTCCACCCGTGCGTCGATCCACCCCGGCACTCGCCCTGCTCGCGCTGACTCCGCTCGCGCTGGCGGCGTGCACCTCCAAGTCCGAGTCCAACTCGGACGCGATCGCGGTCACCGCGACGGACACCACCTGCGACGTGGCCTCGAACACCGCCGCCACCGGCACCACGACCTTCTCGATCACCAACAACGGGTCGAAGGTCACCGAGTTCTACGTGTTCGGCGAGGGTGACCGCGTGATGGGCGAGGTCGAGAACGTCGGACCGGGTCTGACGCGACAGCTGATCGTGAGCCTGCCCGAACCCGGCACCTACCACACCGCCTGCAAGCCGGGCATGGTCGGCGACGGGATCCGCGCCGACTTCACCGTGACCGGTGACTCGAAGTCGGGTACCGACGAGTCCGGCCGGCTCGCCGAGGCCGCCGCCGGTTACAGGCGGTACGTCACCAGCCAGGTCGCCGCGCTGCAGGAGACGGCCGCGAACTTCGTCACCGCGATCAAGGCCGGGGACGTCGCTGCCGCGAAGGCCCAGTACCCGACCACCCGCACGTACTACGAGCGGATCGAGCCGATCGCCGAGTCGTTCCCCGACGATCTCGACCCCCGCCTGGACCTGCGCGAGGTGGACGTGGAGCCGGGCCGGGCGTGGACCGGCTTCCACCGGCTGGAGAAGGACCTGTGGGTGACCGGCCCGCAGCCCGACACGAACGCGATGGCCGACCAGCTGATCGCGGACCTGCGGGAGCTGTCCGAGGGCATCGGCGCCGACGGTTTCACCGTCGACCCGATCCAGGTGGCCGGTGGCGCGCAGACGCTGCTCGACGAGATCTCGCGCACCAAGATCACCGGTGAGGAGGACATCTTCAGCCACACCGACCTGTACGACTTCCAGGCCAACGTCGACGGCTCGCAGGCCGCGATCGCGTCGGTCCGCCCGATCATCGACGAGCGCAACCCGGAGCTGGGCACGCGCATCGACCAGCGGTTCGCCGACCTCGACGCGGCGCTCGCCCAGTTCCGTGTCGGCGACGGGTTCGTCTCCTACGACACGGTGACCGAGGCACAGCGCCAGGAACTGTCCCAGAAGATCGACGCGCTGTCCGTCGAGGTGAGCCAGGTGCAGGGTGTCGTCGCCGAACAGCAGTGATCAGTCCGCCGATCAGCGACCCGGCCGCGGGATCTCCCGGCGGGCACTGTTCGGCGCGGTCGGCGTCGGGGTCGTCGCGGCCGGCGCCGGCGCGGCGGCCGGGCGCCTGACCGCTCCCGACACGGCCTCGTCGCACGCGGACGTCGTCGAGTTCCGCGGTGCGCACCAGGCGGGCATCGTCACGCCCGCTCAGGACCGGATGCACTTCGTCGCGTTCGACGTGACCACCGACTCCCGGGACGAGTTGGTCGCGTTGCTGCAGAAGTGGACGGAGATGGCCGCGCGGATGACCGCCGGCCAGGAGGCCGCCGCGGACGGCGCCCTCGGCGCCGGGCAGTACAAGCCGCCCTCCGACACCGGCGAGGCGCTCGACCTCGACGCCTGCCAGTTGACGCTGACGATCGGTTTCGGCCCGTCACTGTTCGTCAAGGACGGCAAGGACCGTTTCGGCATCGCCGACAAACGACCGGCCGTACTCGTGGACCTGCCGAAGTTCACCGGTGACGCACTCGACCCGGCCCGCAGCGGCGGTGACATCTGCATCCAGGCGTGCGCGAACGATCCCCAGGTCGCCGTGCACGCAGTGCGGAACCTGGCCCGAGTCGGGTTCGGCACCGTCGCGGTCCGGTGGTCGCAGCTCGGGTTCGGCCGCACCTCGTCGACGTCCACGAGTCAGACGACTCCGCGAAACCTGTTCGGATTCAAGGACGGGACCCGCAACATCAAGGCGGAGGAGGACACCGCTGTCGACCGGTTCGTGTGGGTCGACCCGGCCGACGACCAGGCCTGGATGGGCGGCGGCTCCTACCTGGTGGCCCGGCGCATCCGGATGCTGATCGAGTCATGGGACCGCACGGTCCTGCACGAGCAGGAGCGGGTGATCGGCCGCGCCAAGGGCACCGGTGCACCGCTCGGCCAGCGGGACGAGTTCGACGAACTCGACCTCGACTCGCGGGGCCCGCACGGTCCCCTCGTCGACCGGGACGCGCACGTGCGCCTGGCGTCGAAGGAGGAGCTGGGCGGCATCGAGATCCTGCGGCGCGGCTACAACTTCACCGACGGCTCCGACGGTTTCGGCCACCTCGACGCCGGCCTGTTCTTCATCGCGTACTGCCGGGACCCGCAACGCCAGTTCGTCCCGATGCAGCAGACCCTGGCCCATGGCGATGCGATGAACGAGTACATCAAGCATGTGGGATCCGCGGTGTTCGCGGTGCCACCGGGCGTCGAGGGCGACGCGTTCTGGGGCTCGACCCTGTTCGGCGGTTCCCTCGCGCTGCGCGACGAGGCGGAGAAGTAGGCGGTCAGTACGCGCCTTCGGCACGGAACACGGCGGCGGCGGTCTTCCACAGGATCATCACGTCGAGCGCGATCGACCAGTTCTCGACGTACCGCAGGTCCATCCGGACCGACTCCTCCCAGGACAGGTCGCTGCGCCCGCTGACCTGCCACAGGCCCGTCAGGCCGGGTTTGACGAGCATGCGCCGACGGACGCCGCCGTCGTCGTACTTCTCGACCTCGGAGATCAGCGGCGGCCGGGGCCCGACCAGCGACATGTGACCGGCGACGACGTTGAGCAGCTGAGGCAGTTCGTCGATCGAGTACCGCCGGATGAAGTGGCCCACCGGGGTCACGCGCGGGTCGTCCTTGATCTTGAACAGGACACCCGATCCCTCGTTCTCGGCGGACAACTCCGCCAGCCGGGCATCCGCGTCGCGGACCATGCTGCGGAACTTGATCATCTCGAATGTCGTCCCGGCGCGGCCGACCCGTGTCTGCCGGTAGAACGCCGGACCGGGGCTGGTGAGGCGGACCGCACAGCCGACCGTGATCAGCAGCGGCGACATCGCGATCAGCAACATCAGCGCGAGGACGCGGTCCAGCACGGACTTGACCACCCAGGCGGGGCCGGTGAAGCGTGGCGCGCTCAGTTGCAGCAACGGCATGCCGGCCACCGGACTGATGTGCAGCCGTGGGCCGACGATGTCCATCAGCGCGGGCGCGATGAGCAGGTCCGCTCCGGTGCCCTCGAGATCCCAGGCGAGCCGCTGGGTACGCGATTGCGACCACCCGACCGACGGGAGGATGGCGACGGCGGCGAACTCCCGCAGCGTCACGATCCCGACGACGTCGCGTTCGGTGCCGACCACGGGAACCCCCTCGATGTCGAGGGGCAGTTCGCCGGGAGGTCCGGCGTGCGCGAGGCAGACCGCCTCCACGGTCCAACCGGTGTAGGCGGCTCCCCTGGTTCGCTGGATCAGCTCGCGCACCGACACCTCGTCGCCGGCCGCGACCACCGAACGCAGGTACGACCCCGAGCTGCGGCGACGGTGGAGCCATTTGCGCAACAGGAAACGACCGGACAGCGACCACATCAGGGCCAGGGGCAGGGCGCCGAACACCCACGAATGTCCGCCGGCCGTCTCGACCGCGTACCCGACCACCGCCATCACGGCGATCACGGTCACGTAGGCCGAGGTGACCCGACGGAACTCCTCGGGACCACAGCCGAGAATCCGGGGGTCCCAGGCGTGGTTGAGCGCGAGCGCCAGCAGCGTCAGCATCGGAACAGCCAGTGCCACAACGAGATTGGCGGGTATGTTGAGCACGGACACGTCGTGGTAGATGACCGAGACGACCACGTCCGCCGTGAGCAGGCTCAACACGTCGACACCGAAGGTCACCCGGCCGTAGCGTGATTCCCAGCTCGGGCGGGGAGGCGCCGGCATCGGCACCGGAACACCCCAGGGCCCTCGCAGGTCCGCGGGGGCGTCGATCGGCCGCCCGCAGACCGGACAGATGACCCGTTCCGGGTCCTGCGGGATGGCCGCCTTGATCCCCGTAACACCAGCGTTTTTGCAGTCGCACATCTGGAATATCCAACCAATTGGTCTTCCACCGCCCCGACGATTAGAGAGAAACATACCTCAAGTTGGTTATTTGGCTCAAGGCAGTCCCCAGGTCTTGACGCGCCGTGCGTCCGGACGTGGGCGGCCGGACGAGTTCAGGAGGCGCGCGGCGTCCACACGGGGATGCGCCCCTCCCGGAGCAGTTCGCCGCAGCGCTCCGCCGACACGGGCCTGCTGAACAGGAAGCCCTGCGCCCGGTGACATCCCAGTTCGAGCAGCGCCCGGGCCGCGACCTCGGTCTCCACGCCCTCGGCGACCAGGTCGAGGTCGAACGATTTCGCGAGTTCCACAATTGATTTGACGATCGCGTGATCGCCGGGACTGTGCCCGAGGTCCTGCACGAACTCCCGATCGATCTTGAGCACGTCGAACCGCAACTGCTTGAGTTGGGCCAACGAGCTGTACCCGGTCCCGAAATCGTCGATCGCCACCCGCACACCGAGGCCGGCGAGACCCTGCAGGACCTCGCGGGTTCGCTGGAGATCGCCGACGACCGCGTTCTCGGTGATCTCCAGGCACACGCGGCCGCCGTCGACCTCGTACTCCTCGAGTATCCGCGCGACGACGTCGAGGAACTCGAGACCGACCAGTTGGGCCGGAGAGACGTTCACGCGCAGGGTCACGTCGAGTCCGGGGATCTGCGCGCGCCACTTCGCGTACTCCCGGCACGCCCGGCGCAACACCCACGCCCCCAGCTCACCCGCGAGGTTCGTCGCCTCGGCGACCGAGATGAACGACTGGGGCAGCAGCAGCCCCAGCACGGGGTGGTCCCACCGCACCAGCGCCTCCACCGCGAGGATCTCCCCGGTGCGCAGCTCGACCTCCGGTTGGTAGACGAGGTGGAGCCAGTCGTCGTTGATCGACGACTTGAGGCTGAGTTCGATGATGTTCCGGATCTCGATCTCTTCCCGCATGTCCTCGGTGAACGCGACGATCGTGTTGCCACCCTGCGCCTTCGCCGCGATCACGGCCTGATCCGCCTGCCACAACAGGTCGGAGGCGGTGCAGTCACCCGGCATCCCCACCGCGATCCCGATGCTCGCGCTGCGGCTGAAGGACACGTTCCCGAGCATCACCCATTCGTTGACGAACGCACTGATCCGCTCGGCCTCGCGGCGTGCCCCGTCCGCGTCGACGCCGTCAGCGAGCACGACCACGAACTCGTCGCCACCCAGGCGCGCCACCAGGGCGTCGGCCGGACATCGGTTCGTCAGGCGCGAACCGATCTCGACGATGAACCGGTCGCCCGCCGTGTGGCCGAGGAAGTCGTTCAGGGACTTGAGGCGGTCCAGGTCGAGGAACAGCATCGCCACCGGCCCCGGGCACCCGGGCGCCATCCGGCGGTTGAGCTGTTCGAGCAGCGAATGCCGGTTGGCCAGCCCGGTCAGCTCGTCGTGGTGCGCCCAGTAGCGCAGGCTCTCCTCCGCGCGGACGCGTTCCTGCACCTGGGTGAGCAGCGCGGCGATCGCCTTGAGCACGTTGATCTCCGCCGTGCTCCAGTCCTTGGCCCCGAACTTGACGAACCCCAGCGTCCCGGTCGTCACCTCGCCCGACAGCAGCGGCACCGCGGCGAGGGTCACCCGGGGGACCCCGCTCCCCTCGGCCACCCGGTTCTGGTATCCGTCGCCGTCCTCCCCGGGGTGGACGAACCCGACCTCCTTGAGGTGCTCGGCACGGGCGAACTCGGGGTCCGCATTCGCGAAGTAGACGATCCCGAGCGGATCCGGATCCGGAATGAAGGGCCGCGGTGGCCATTCGGCGACGAGGATGGTCGCCCGGATGTCATGGTCGTTCCGGCGCAGGAAGCACACGTCGAGTTCGAAGTAGTCGACGAGGTCGTGCAGGACCTGCTGCGCGGCGTCGGTCCAGGTACCGGCATGCGCTGCGGTCAGTCGCGATGCGATCGAGGTGACCAACTCCTCGAGGCTGTGCAGCGGCTCCTGTTCCACCATCACCCTCAACCTTTCGAATCCCCGCCCGCCGGATCGTCGCAGGGGCGACGACGACTGCGCACCGAGGCGGGCCGGGCGTGACTCAGCCTCAACACCAGTGCGAACGACTCGCCGGCGGTCAGCCCGAACAGATCGGTCAGCCCTCGACGGCCCGCGGCCAACTCTCGGTCGTGATCCGGCGCCAACTCGGTGAGCTCCGCCGCGTCCCGCCCGTAGAGGAAGACCGGCGACACCGGCTGCACCGCGAGGCCGTGCTCCTCCGCGGCAACCCATACGCTCTCGACCGCGGAACCGCCGCGCACGAAGTCCGGGGGCCCGGCACCGTCGACGGTCACCGCCGCGACCGCCGAGCTGGACCTGACCCGGTCGCGGGTGAGCGTGCCGAGTGCCCGGCCGAGCCCCCACTGCGCCAGCATCGCCATCGCGTCGGGCCTGCCGAGCACCCGCAACGTCGCGAGATCGGCGTCGTCCAGTTCGAGCGACCGGACATCGATCCCGGTTTCGAGAGAGTCCGTGCCGGGCCAGCGCAGCTCGCCGATCATCTCGCGGTGCAGGATCGGCTCGAGGAATCGGATCCGCTCGGCCGCCGCCAGCAGGTCCGCGACCGCCGCGACCGCGGACCGATCCGTCAGCAGGGACAACCTGGCGCCCTCGCTCCGCGCGGCGTCGGTGAGGGCACGGCGCGTGTCCCGATCGATCCGAGCCGGCACCCCGGCGCGACGGTTGGTACCTCGCCGGAGCACCGCGGGGTACCTCCGTGCCAGGCTCGGATCGGACTCGGCGCCGAAGGACATCGTCGCGACCAGGGTCGACGCGGCGTCGTCGAGGAACGTGCCCTCGCCGAACAGCTTCACGGGACCGAGTCGGCCGTGCGCCGCGGCGGCCACCCGGGCGTTGAAGAGCGCTGCGCCGAGCGCGACACAGCTGCCGCGAAACCGGACATCCATCGCGGTGGTCCGGTCCGGTTCGAGGTGCAGGCGCAGTTCGGTCGCGTCGCACTCGATCCGCCAGGGCTGCGCATTGCCGCCCGACGGAGCCGAGGCAGCGGCGTGCACGATCGCGGTGACGCCGTCCTCGGGCATGCCGACCTCACCGCCATCGGGCCCGTGCCAGGTCTCCGCAGCGACGGCGGGCGGACGGACCTCCGTGAGCCGCTCGTCCAGGTCGACGCGCACCCGCCCGGACGGGAGCGGTTGTCCGAGCCCGAGTCTGCGTACCGCAGCCGCGACGGTGGCCGCACCGAGCAGGACGTCGCCCCCCAGCTGTGGCCAGGTGGAGACGGTCTCGCCGACCTCGACCAGCGAGGCGGCCATCCGGGACGACAGCTCGGCGGCACCCAGCAACCGCAGTACACGCGGCACCTTCTCCCGGGTCGAGAGCGCAGCCAGGGACGCGCTGTCGACGTCCCCGAGGAGTCCGTGGAACAGCGGCCGACGCGGTTCGACGTCGAAACGCTCGACGTCGAGCAGTCCGCGATCGCTGGTCTCCATCAGCACGGGCAGGCGGCGGGCACGCGCCTGTTCGCGCACCGTGACCTTCATGTCGAGCGAGTCGCACTCCTCGACCACCAGGTCGAGCCCGTCGAGGAAGGGTCCGATCGTCTCGGCCGTGACGCCCCGGCTCTCCACCGAGACCCGGAAGTAGGGGTCGATCTCGGCGATCCGGCGGGCGGCGACGACTCCCTTGTTGAGGCCGAGGTCGAAGACGGTGGCGGGGACGCGGTTGAGATTGGACAGGTCCACGGTGTCGAAGTCCGCGAGCCGCAACGCACCGCAGCTGCCCTCGAGGGCAAGCGCCAGCGCGACTGCGTGACCGACGCTGAGACCCACGATCCCGACCTCGAGCGCCGCGAGTCGCTGCTGTTCGCGGCCGGTGAGCTTGTTGCGGTTCCGATCGAGTCGCAGCCGCCGGTAGGCGGTCGGTCCGAGGATCCGGACCGCAGTGCGCCGCCACGGGTAGTACGCCCAGACCGGCGGTTCGTCGAGGCTGTGCGGGTCGGGCCGCGGAAGCAGCGCGCGCAGGCTCTCCCGCTGCGACTCGATGCGGTCCACGAACACCGTCCCGGAGTTCGCCCGGAGCCGTGCCAGCTGCTCGGCATCCTCGGGCCTGTGCTCGTCGAACAGCGTCGCGGCGTACTCGTCCGCTGGGGTCACGACACGCTCCGCGCGCGCATTCCGATCGCCCGGTCGACGCCGTCGCCGCCCGACTCCGCCCGCGGCCGCAGCCGCGCGAATCGGCCACCGTCCGTGCTGCGGCCGTCGAGGCCGCCCTGATGGTTCCGGCGGTCCCACCACATCATGCGGGTGCGGTACCGCTCGTCCGGATACGGGGTCGGCGGGATCCGCTCCGCCACCTCACCTCCGGAGGACTTCCACAGTTCCAGGACGTGCTCCGCCGCTGTGGCCAGGAGGAACTGCACGTCGAGGAGTTCGAGTGTGCAGCAGCCGTACCGGCCGAGCGACCGGGTGAGTTCGCCCCGGTTGGGAGCACCGACAGCCACCCAGGCCGCCTTCATCTCGACGACACCGAACGGAATTCGGTCCGCGATCATGGTGCGGACCTGCGCCTCACCTCGCTGTCCGGACCACTCGACGACCGCATGCGCCTGATCCACGTTCTCGTACGGCCCCTGCGCGCGAAGGCCCCCGACCACGGACCCGTCGGGTGCGATGGCCGCGAAGAACAGCGACGTCGAGCTGCCGTCGCGAGTGCGGTCGAATTCGAGGGCCTTGTCTGCGCCGTATCGGTGATAGCCCTCGCGCGCACCGTCGAGATACGCAGACCACAGTTCGGGCTCCTCCTCCGGCCGTGCCGCGACAAATCGGCATTCCGACCGCGGATCCCACACGCTGGTCTTCTCGAATTTCTCCTCGACCCCCCCGATCACACCTGAAAGTGCACGGGTCATCACTGCCTCCAATTCGGAGTGTTCGAGTTCGGAATTGCACCGGAAACCCGACCATCCGTGGAGAGTGCGCCGTCAGGTCAGCGAGATGAAGAGTTCGACCGCGTTCGGCGCTCGGGTGATCTCGATTTCCTCGGCGAAGGCGCGATCGATCCTCCCTTCCTTGGCCGCGTCCTCCGCCTGTTTCCACACATCGGCGATCGGATCGTCAACCTGCCCGTCCGGAACGAACTTGGCGAAGTACCCGGCCGGTACCCGCACCATCACGTCCCCCTCCGCGAGGCGCTCCGGACTGTCGCACCGGCACCCGACGACCGCGATCGAGTCCCCCTCCGTGTTCGGGGCGAACACCGTGACGACCTCGTCGACGCCCCGTGCGAGGATCCGTTCGCGGGTGTACTCGAGCAACCCGCCCGATCGCTCGGGCGACTGCGGATCCACGTTCGGCAGGACCAGTCCTCCGACGTCGACAGTGGCACACTTGACGACTTCAAAACCCATGACGGATGCTCCGTGACATGGCGTCGACCGCGACGTAGAGGTCGATGCGGTACGCGTGTGGATAGCACTCGTAGGCGCCGGCGAACGCGCGATCGATCTGACCCGCGTCCTCCGCCTCCCGCACCTGCTGCCACAGATTGCTCACGACGTCGGGGAATTCGCCGGTCGACACGAACCGTGCGTATCGCCCGCTCGGAATCCTGGCCATGACGTGGCCACGCATCAGGTCCCCGATCGACTCGCACCGGTACCCCACGACCTGCGTGTAGAACGACCCGGCGTCCGCGGAGTAGTCGGTGTAGATGGAGGCCAGTGGACCCGAAGGGTTCTGCCGAAGCACCGCCGACCAGGCTCGCTCGAGATTCGGATCCCGCAGAACCCCCAACGGGCGCTTGGGACTTCGCACCGGCAGGCCCCCGACGAAGACTTCTGCGAGTTCGACGAACTCGATATCCCCTGACCGCACCTCGACCACGCTCCCTCCCCGGAACGAGCTCCCCGAAAACTCGCGACGGCACCCGACCCGGTCACAGCAGATCCACCATAACCATGAATTCACGGCATTGGGGAGACATGCAGGGGCGGATAAATCCCCATTTCAGCCAGGCCATTCAAGTACCGACTCTCCGAATTGAAAATGGCAAATAAACATACTCTGAGTACCTTATTGCCCTTGAAAGCAGGGGCAGAGTGTGGTTAGTTGGACGAAGTCCACCAGTCGAAGGTCCGGACGAGGGGAAGACAGACCAATGCGGTGCAGACTGTGTGACTCGGACCGCCTCCTGAGTGTTCTCGACCTCGGGGCGACACCACCGTGCGAGCGATTCCTCACTGCCGAGCAGTTGGACTCCCCCGAGCCCACCTACCCTCTGCACCTGCGCCTGTGCGAGGACTGTCTGCTGCTGCAGATCCCCGCGCTGATCAGCCCGGAGGACACGTTCACCGAGTACGCGTACTTCGCGTCCTACTCCGACAGTTGGGTCGAGCACGCCCGCCGATTCGTCGAGGAGTCGATTCGTCGCCTCGGGCTCGGCGCGCACTCCCGTGTGGTGGAGGTCGCGAGCAACGACGGCTACCTGCTCCAGCACGTCGCCCGGGCCGGCATTCCGTGCCTCGGGATCGAGCCGTCGGTCAACGTCGGCGCCGCCGCGCGCGAGCGCGGAGTGCCCACACTGTCGGCATTCCTCGACCGCACCAGCGCGGCCGCCGTTCGTCGCGACTTCGGACCCGCCGATCTGGTCGTCGCGAACAACGTCTACGCCCACGTTCCGGATCTGCTCGGGTTCACCCAGTCGCTGCGCACGCTGATGGCGGAGACGGGGTGGCTGAGCATCGAGGTCCATCACGCCTTGAATCTCGTGGGTCTCGGCCAGTTCGACACGGTGTACCACGAGCACTTCCAGTACTACACGGTGCTGTCCGCGGCCCGCGCCCTCGCCACCGCCGGCCTCGCCGTCGTCGACGTCGAGGTGCTCACGACGCACGGCGGGTCCATTCGCATCTGGGCACAACCCGAATCCGTCGCGTCGTCGGCGAGCAGCCGGGTTCGCGACGTGCTCGCGGCCGAGGAGCGGGCGGGTCTGCACGGGGTGGACGGATACCGCCACCTCGCCGAGCAGGCGAGGTCCGCCCGCCATCAGCTGCTGCACTTCCTGCTCGACTGCCGGGACGAGGGTCGCTCCGTCGTCGGCTACGGGGCCCCGGGCAAAGGCAACACCCTGCTCAACTACTGCGGCATCCGCCCCGACCTCCTCGAGTACACCGTGGACCGGAACCCCTACAAACACGGACGATTCACGCCGGGGACCCGAATCCCGATCCTGGAACCGGCGCAGATCGCCAAGGACCGTCCGGACGTGGTGCTCGCACTGCCGTGGAACCTCGAGCCGGAGCTCACCGAGCAACTCGGATACATCAAGGAATGGGGCGGCGAGCTCGTGTTTCCGCTCCCCCGTCTGCACCCGGCCGTGGGTTGACCGGCCGAGTCGACAGCAGGAAGGGTGGACGGACACCATGAAAGTCGTCTTGTTCTGCGGCGGTTACGGGATGCGCATGAGAAACACCCGTGACGACGGGCTTCCCAAACCGATGCAGATGGTCGGTCCGAGACCGCTGCTGTGGCACATCATGCGGTACTACGCGCACTTCGGCCACACGGAGTTCATCCTCTGCCTGGGGTACGGCGCCGCCAAGATCAAGGACTACTTCCTCGACTACCACGAGGAACAGTCGAACGACTTCGTCCTCCACGGCAATCGGGTGGAACTGCTCCACACCGACATCAGCGACTGGTCGATCACGTTCGCCGACACCGGGCTCGAGTCCCCGATCGGTGAGCGACTGCGCCGCGTTCGGCGGTATCTGAACGGGGATCGATGCTTCCTCGCCAACTACGCGGACGTGCTGACCGACGCTCCACTCGACCGCGTGATCGAACGGTTCCACCAGTCGGGCGCGGTCGCGTCGCTGCTCGTCGTCCCGCCCCAGTCGTCGTTCCACTGCGTCGACGTGGCCGAGAACGGCGAGATCAAGCAGTTGACGCCGATCAGCCGGTTCCCGATCTGGGAGAACGGCGGCTACTTCGTCCTCACCCAGGAGATCTTCGATCTCCTCCCCCCCGGGGGTGACCTGGTCGACGACGTCTGCGGCACCCTCGCCGGCGAGGGCCGCCTGTTCGGCTACCGGTACGAGGGATTCTGGAAGCCCGCCGACACCTTCAAGGAGCGGGCCGAGCTGGATGCGGGCTACGCCCGGGGCGACCACCCGTGGATGCTCTGGGCCGACACGGAAGCGACAGCGAGCTCATGATCAGCCTCCACGCGACCGACGTCCACGAAGTGGCCGTCCTCGGCGCGCACTGTGACGACATCGCGATCGGGGCGGGCGGGACCCTGCTCACCCTGGCGACCAGGTGTCGCGGGCTGCGGGTTCGTGCCCTGACCCTGTCCGGAACCGATTCGGGTCGCGAGATCGAGGAACGGCACGCGCTGGCGGCGCTGTGCCCGGACGCGGACCTCGAGGTGACCGTGCTCGACGTCCCCGACGGACACGCCCCCGCGTACTGGGATCCGATCAAGAACGCCCTGGAATCGTTCCGCGGCTGCGTCGACCCCGACGTGGTGTTCGCCCCGCACCGCGCTGACGCGCACCAGGATCACCGGCTGCTCGCCGAGCTGGTTCCCACGGTGTTCCGCGATCACCTCGTGCTCGGCTACGAGATTCTCAAGTGGGAGACGGATGCGCCGCGGCCGACGGTGTTCCACCCCCTCGCGAGCAAGATCGCCGAGGAGAAGGCCCGCATCCTGCTCAAGTACTACCCGTCCCAGGTCGATCACGACTGGTTCGACGAGCGCGCGTTCCTCGGGTTGTCCCGGCTGCGGGGGGTGCAGTGCCACCACCCGTACGCGGAGGGATTCGTCGTGGAGAAGGCGACGCTGACGTTCGGGGGGAAGTGACATGCGAGTACTCGTGACGGGCCATCAGGGCTACCTCGGGACGGTCATGGTTCCCGTGCTCCGGGCCGCCGGGCACGACGTCGTCGGACTCGATTCCGGGCTCTTCGCCGACTGCCTGCTCGGTCCGGCTCCGGTCGACCCCCCGACGCTCGAGGTCGACGTCCGCGACGTCACCACGGAGCACCTGACCGGATTCGACGCGGTGATCCACCTGGCGGCGCTGTCGAACGATCCACTCGGCGCCCTCGCACCCCAGATCACCTACGACATCAACCATCACGCCTCGGTGCGACTGGCCAGACTGGCGAAGGACGCCGGGGTGCGGCGCTTCCTCTATGCGTCCACCTGTTCGGTGTACGGATCGGGAGGAGCGGACCTGGTCACCGAGCGCGCGCCGCTTCGGCCCCTGACCCCCTACGCGGAGAGCAAGGTCCGCGTCGAGGACGATGTCGCGGCGATGGCGGATTCGGGCTTCTCCCCGTGTTTCCTGCGCAACGCGACGGCATTCGGGTTCTCACCCCGGCTTCGGGCCGACATCGTCCTGAACAACCTGGTCGGACTCGCAGTGCTGACCGGCGAGGTGCGGGTGCTCTCCGACGGGACGCCGTGGCGACCGCTCGTCCACGCTCGTGACATCGCGGCGGCGTTCGCGCAGGCGCTCGTCGCGCCGACCGATCGAATCCACTGTGCCGCCTTCAATGTCGGTACCGAGCTGAACAACCTGACGGTGGCCGAGATCGCCGCCACCGTCGCCGATGCCGTGCCGGGTGCGGCCGTCGTCATCACCGGGGAGTACGGCGCCGACGCCCGGTCCTACCGGGTGGACTTCTCCGCGATCAGGGCCGCTCTCGACGGCTACGAGGCCCGGTGGAGCGTCGCGGACGGCGCGGCGGAACTGTGCCGGCGCTACACCCGGTGGGGGCTGACGGAATCCGACTTCACCGGCCGGTTCACCCGGCTGGCGCGCCTCGAAACCCTCCAGGCCGCCGGCGCGCTCGACGACACACTCCGGACTCAGCCGATCGGCGTGCGCAATGGCTGACGGGTCCGCGTCAGAGCGAGTCGACCAACGCCGCCCAGGTCCCGGCGGCGGCGTCCCGGGCACTGATCACGGTGACCGGCAGCGGCCACGCGATCGCCAGGTCCGGGTCGTCGTAGGCGACCGCGATGTCCTCCGCCGGGTCGTGCTCGCGATCGATCCGGTAGCAGACGTCCGCGACCGCGGTCAACGCCTGGAAGCCGTGCAGGAACCCCGGCGGGACGTACAGGTGCGCGAAGTCGACGTCGTCGAGTGTGAACGCCTGCTGCGCACCGAAGGTCGGAGACTCCTTCCTGATGTCGACGAGCACGTCGTGCACCGCACCGTGCGCGCAGCGCACGAGCTTCGCCTCACCGCGGCCCGCGCGTCCGTGCATGCCGCGGATCACGCCGAACACGGACCGGGACTGCGAATCCTGGACGAAGTCCGCCGATCGGACCCCCACGCGCTCGCCCACCCGGACGTCGAAGGTTCGGGTGAACACGCCACGGTCGTCCCGGAACGGTTCGGGCCGGAACACCAGGACGTCCTCGAGGTCGGTGGTGTCGACGCGCATGACGCCATCCTGCTCCGTCGCGGCACCGGAATCCACCGGTTCGACCCCGCCGGGGGTGTGTGATGGAGTGCCGCGGGTGCGGCAGCACCGCCACCGACCGGGTTCTCGATCTCGGTCGAGTGCCTGCCGCGGATTGGTTCCCGCTCGCGTCGACGCCGGTGTCACCGGACGAGATCTCCCACCCCCTGGCGATGGAACTGTGCCGCGTCTGCGGGCTGGCGCAGCTCGCCGAGGACGACACCACCACGCAGGAGCCGCGCGGTGTCGAACCGCAGGCTCTGAAAGACCAAGCAGCCGACGCCGTTCGCCTCCTCGACAACGCCGGGTGGCTGCGCGGTGACACGGCGATCGAGTACGGCAGCCCCCACGGGGGCAGCTGGCTCCCGCTCCTCGCCGACCGCGGTTACCGGGTACCGCGCCCCGGCACTCGGGCATCGTTGGTCCTGGACTGCTTCGGCATCATGCACGAGCGGGACCAACGCGTCGCCTTCCAGGAGCGGGCGCGGTCCACGGCCGGCGACGGTGTGCTGCTGCTCCAGTTCCACTCGCTGATGACCATCGTCGGGCACGGCCAATGGAACGCACTGCGCCACGGCCACTTCGCGTACTACTCACTGACCGCGCTGACGCGGTTGCTCGCCGAGTCCGGGATGGGCGTCGCCGACGCGTGGGAGTTCCCGCTGTACGGCGGCACCGTCCTCGTCGCGGCGAGCGCTGACCGTGCCACGGTCGGCTCCGCCACCGTGCACCGGATCCTGCGGCAGGAGAACGCCTTCGGAGTGACGGACCCGACCGCGGTCCGGCGACTCCAGGATGCGGCGGATCGGCACGCCGAGACCCTGCGCGGCCGGCTCGAGGCGATGGCCGCCGACGGCAGACACCTCTACGCGTACGGTGCCGCGTCCCGCGCGGTGGCCCTGTTCGCCCGCGCCGGGATCGACCGCCGGCTCGTCGCCGCCGTCGCCGACGCGTCGACTGCCAAGTGGGGTCGACGCATGCCCGGCACCGACATCCCCATCGTCCCTCCCCGACAACTCGTCGAAGCCGACCCCGATCGAGTACTGGTCACCGTGCCCGACCTGCTCCCGGAGCTCCGGCGCCAGTACCCCGAGAGACCCGACTGGTGGGTCGTCGACCTCCCGGGGGCGTCACCGTGCGCGAGCCGACGGATGCCGCACACCGACACCTCGAGTCCGCACCGACCACCCTGGCCCCGAATGGTCGTCGACCAGGTTCCGGTGGATCTGCTGGATCGCGAGTCGGCGATCGAGCTCATCTTCGATGCACTCACCGCCGCCGGATCGCTGGCGGTGGCATCCGCGAACCTGGATCACATTCACCATTTCGGCGCGGACGCCTCATGGGCGAATCGCCCGCCTGCGGTGTCCCGGGACGGTCCGATCGCCGACATGAGATGGCTGACCCTGCTCGACGGAGTCCCGTTGGTCCGCAAGGCGAAGGCCGAGACCGGCCGTGCCTGGCCGAAGCTGTCCGGAAGCGACCTCCTCGACCCGATCCTCGCGCGCTCGGCAGCCGACGGCGTCCGCGTCGGGTTCCTCGGCGGGTCCGCTGCCGCGCATCGTCGTCTGCACACCGCGCTCGCGGAGCGATACCCGACGCTGGAGACGGTCGGCGCCTGGGCCCCCGAGCGCTCCGAACTGACCGATTCGGCGGCCTCCGTGCGCCTCGCGCACGAGATCCGTGGAACGCGCGTCGAGATCCTCGTGGTTTCGCTGGGAAAACCCCTTCAGGAGAACTGGATTGCCTGGTACGGGTTGGAAACCGGAGCACGGGTGTTCCTGGCATTCGGCGCTGCGGTGGACTTCCTCGCCGGACGTGTCCGCCGGGCACCGCAGTGGGTGGCGGACGCCGGACTCGAATGGGCGTGGCGCCTGAGCCGAGAACCGCGGAGGCTCGCGCACCGATATCTGGTGGAAGCGCCACCCGCGCTGGTACGCCTCGAACGGCGGTCGCGGGCGATCGCCGCAGCCCCACCGGAATCCGACCGAGCCACCACCGCACACGGAAGATTCGTCCCGCCCGGTCGTCAGGCCGAGGTGGCGGTCGTCGTGGTGACGTACAACAGCGAGCCCGACCTCCCGGGACTGATCGCGGGCTTGCGCGTGACCGCTGCCGACCATGCGATACGGGTGATCGTCGCGGACAACCGGTCATCCGATGGCACGGTCAGGTTCATCGAGAACCAACCGGACATCGAACTGGTCGGAACCGGCGGGAACCTCGGCTACGCCGGCGGGATCAATGCGGCCCTGCCATTGGCGGGACCGAGCACGGCGGTCCTGATCCTCAACCCGGACATCCGGTTGCACCGCGGCGCGGTCACTCGTCTCCTCGCAGCGCTGGGCGATCCGCGGGTCGGTGCGGTGGTGCCGCTGATCCTCGACAGCGACGGTACGGTCTACCCCTCCGTCCGTCGCGAACCCTCGCTCACCAGGACCGTCGGCGATGCACTGTTCGGCGGCAGGATACGCAGGCGCCCCGCAGCCCTCTCCGAGATCGACCACGTCTCCTCGCACTACCTGCGTTCCCACGACATCGACTGGGCCACCGGGGCGGCCATTCTCGTCCGGTCGTCACTGGTCCGACAGGTGGGCGACTGGAACGAGGAGTTCTTCCTGTATTCGGAGGAGACCGACTACTTCCGCCGGATCAGGGATGCGGGACACCGAGTCAGGTTCGAGCCCGCTGCCGTGGTGACACATCGTGGCGGTGGATCCGGCACCTCGTCCGACCTGGCGACACTGATGTCGGTGAATCGAGTCCGCTATGCGGAGCGATTCCACGGTGCCCCGTATTCGGCCCTGTTCCGAGGGAGCGTCGCACTGGCCGAGATGCTGCGTTCGTACGACGCCGACCATCGCCGGACACTCGCCGTTCTGCTGCGTCGAAATCGGTGGTCGGATCTACCCACGGCATCGAAATCTGCACTTGACGGCCACGATTCGGCAAGGAGAGACAGAGGCGCAGTCATCGTGCCCGCATACAACGAGGCGGACGTGATCGAACGCACCCTCGCTCCACTGAGCGGCGCGGCGGCCGGGGGCGTCATCGAACTGGTGGTCGTGTGCAACGGCTGCCACGACAGAACGGCCGAGATCGCCCGTGCCGTCCCGGGAACGACCGTGCTCGAACTGGACCGCGGGTCGAAACCCGCCGCATTGGATGCAGGCGACGAGGCCGCAACGTTGTGGCCGCGCGTCTATCTGGATGCCGACATCCAGATCTCGTCCGCAGCGGTACTGCAGGTGCTGGACCGACTTTCCGACGGGGACGTGCTCGCGGCCCGTCCGGCGTCCCGCTACGACCACCGGCACGCCAGCACACTCGTGCGCAGCTACTTCCGCGCGCGGGAGCGTATTCCGGACTTCCGGGCGACGATGTGGGGCGCCGGCGTGTACGGACTCACCGAGTCGGGTCACCAACGCGTGGGCCTGTTCAGCGACCACGTCGCCGACGACCTGTTCGTCGATGCCCAGTTCGAGGCGGACGAGAAGACCGTGGTGTCGACCTTGCCATCGGTGGTCACCACACCCACCGATGCCAAGAGCCTGCTCCTGATCCTGCGCCGCTGGCACCGCGGGACCCTTCACGAGGCCCGAGCGCTGGACCGGACGGGCCAGGGCACCGCCCGCGCACTGCTTCACACGATTCGTGGACCTGGATCCGCCGCGGATGCGGTGGTGTACGCCGGAATGGCACTCGCAGCACGCTGGAATCCTGGCACCTCGGGACCCCCGGCCTGGGAACGGGATGCGAGCAGCCGGTCAGGCCTGATTCGCCCGAGGAGGGATTCGCAGCCATGAGTGCCGACCCGAGGGTGGCCGCGCGACCGGCCACACATCGACCACATCCAGCACACGGTGCCACCGCCGGAGGATCTCGCTATCGCCATGTCGACGCGATGCGTGCGTTGGCTGTGATGCTCGTCGTGGTCGGGCACGCCGGATTGGGCGGGATCGTCCCCGGCGGCAGCGGAGTCACCATCTTCTTCGGTATATCGGGTTTCCTGATCACGTATCTCCTGCTCCGCGAGCGAGACAGGACCGGCACGTTCGGCATCGGCAAGTTCTACTCCCGCCGACTGTTGAAGATCGGGCCGCCGTTGGTCGCGATCATCGTCGTCCCCACACTGGTGTGGGCGATCTGGAACGAGGTCGACTGGTCCGCGTTCTCGGCCCAGGCGTTCTTCTACTACAACTGGTTCAAGGCCGACGGACAGATGGCCGGAGTCCTTCCGGGCAGTGGCGTCGTGTGGAGCCTGTCGATCGAGGAACAGTTCTACGTCGTCGTCGCGGTCGTCTGGTTGCTCGTCGCCGGCATGAGAACGGCCCTGAAATGGCTGACGGTGCTGGCCGTCACGATGATCCTGGTCAGCACGGCGGCCCGGGTCGTGATCGCGACGTCCGCCTCCGTCGCGGAAGCGGATCGCATCTACTACGGATCCGACACCCGGTTCGACGCCATCGGGTGGGGGGTCCTCACCGCCGTGGTCTACTTCTCGTGGGGACACGGACGACTGCAGTCCCTGCAACGTCAGTTCGGTCGGACCTGGATTCCGTTGACAGCGCTCGCGGCCTACCTCGCCTCGCTCGTCATCCGAGATCCGTGGTTCCGAGACACCTTCCGGTTCAGCATTCAGAGCATCGCGACGTGCGCGGTCATCCTCTACGGATTCGCCGCCACCCAAACCACTTTCAAGAACGCTTTCGACTCCGTGGTGGGCGTCCGGCTCGTTCAGGTTGTCGGACTGGCGAGCTACAGCATCTACCTCGTGCACTACGGGATGGACGAACTGGTCGACCTGGGCGTCGGGGGATGGACCGGCGCGGGAGCGGCCTCCGCAGCGGTGATTGCGGTCAAGGTACTCGTGTCGGTCCTGGCCGGCGTCGTCCTGTACTACCTGATCGAGAAGCCCTTCGAGAAGGTGCGAGCCAGGCTTCGGTGACCGCGCTCGCCCACTGCTTCGCGCTCACCAACCGGATTCGTGCCCTGACCGGACTCGCCTACCCCAAGCCGCAGGTGTCGCCGCCACGGACCCGGTAGAGGTGAACCGCGTTGCCGTCGGCGAAGTCGTCGCGAAACGCCCCGTCCGAGACCGGGATCGTCCTGTTCTCGTCGACCACCTCGACGCTCGTCGCCCCACCGCACGAGAGGGTGACAACGGCATCGGTGTCCTCTGCCCGTTTCGACCCGGCCAGTAGATAGAAGCTGCCGTCGAACAACTTGGCGGCCAGGTCGATCGGCGCATCGGAACGCGCCAACCCGTCGACGAACGGAGAATTGAGCATCGGCGCAAGTCGGCGAATCTGGGCGTTCACCGAGGTGACATCTCCTCGAACCGCGTCCCCGCACGCATCTCGCAGCACGTTGTACGAGCGGCACGGTCCGCCGAAATTGTGGTTGAAGTACACGATTCCCCGCGCACCGTTGATGATGCTGCTCCACACAGCAGCGCGAATCTGGGGTCCCGTCACGACGCGATCGGTGCCCTCGGTGAACGGGTGCCCCACCTCCACGAAGTTCCACACCGGGAGAGCAGCCCTCGGCTGAACCAGGGAGCGGACGTACCTCGTGGTGACGCCGTAGTTCGCAGCGAGACGGCATTCCGGGTCCGACAGCGGCCGTTCGCCGTTCGCCAGCAGCGCGCCTCCCTCGTCGGCATGGCAGATGCTGGGGTCGGTGAACCAATAGTTGTCGGCCGACACGACATTCTGGAAGTCGTTCACGAACTGCGCGGCGGCGTCCCTGGGCTCCCAGAACGTGACGCCCTTGCCGTAGTTCGCGTAGACCATCACTCCGGGCGGCACCGTCCGACGCAGCGTCGACATCACGGTGTACCCGCACCCTGCTTCGGCCGGGACACAGATGGGACTGTCGGGCGGACCGCGTCCGGTCCACGCGGCGTCTCCCGCCCCCGCCCACATGTCGGCTTCGTCGGCCGTCAACCGGCCGGCCGCGCGCGGGTCGCCGTGACTCGGAATCGCGAACATCCCACTGTCCGCTATGAGAGCGACGTTGCTCGGCTCGGTGAGTTCGACATAGGTGTTCAGGCCCATCGCGCGATCTGCCGCCACATCCGCAGCGGTCTGCGTGTTCGTGAACCAGACCCCGATCGGAAAGAAGTCCTCCCCCGTGGGGAGCGAGTTCCTGAACGCACCGTAATACCCTGTGCCGCCGTCAATTGGACGCAGCGTGGGTCCGGTCGGCCTGAACAGCACGTCGACGAAGTAGTTCACCCCGGCGCTCGGACGATTCGGAAACCCGCTTCCGCGGGCGTAGGCACCTCCTCGAGCGGTCAACCAACCGCTGGTCACGGTGCGACCCGAGGCGAACGTATGGCTGTCGGTGGGATAACCGCCGTGCGGGGCGTTGTACGAGATCACATAGTCCTCGTTGGCCTTCACCTGCACGGGCTTGTCGAACGGAACCTCCCGCCATCCGGCCGGGCCCTCGGGAACCGACACCGTCGCCAGCGCGGTCCCCTGCGACGTCCACAGGGTCGCACTGTCGACTTTCATGTCCTCGCTGCCCTGATAGAAACGCGCCGCGGATATTTCACCTCGACTCGCCGGTGAGAACTCTGTCCCCACCGCCGCCGAACCGGTGTCCGGGTCGGCGGGGACGGCGGGAACGACCTCGTCCGACCAGAGTGTGGTGCCCGCGTGGTTGGCGACGTCGCCGGAAGGACTCGTCGACACGCACGACGCGCAGACCATCGCCATTGTCGCGGCCGCCACCGTGATCACGTGTCGGCGTGGGTTCCGGCGTTGCCGGGGGCTAACGACGGCCGGCATCACGACGCCAGGAGGACCACATCAGACCGAACAGCACGAAGTACACGAAAGTCGCCTGCTGGTAGGTGAACAGATCGAAGGTGAAGCTCGAGGCGATGATTCCGACCAGTGCTGCTCCGATCGCGTATGCCTGGTCACGTTCGCGCGACGACCTCGCGGTCCGCAGTCCCGCGGTCAGCCCTGCCACGGTGCCGCCTACGACGACCAGCATGGCCGCGAAACCGACGATCCCTCCCTGCACGATCGACTGCAGCCACTCGTTGTCGAGGAATCCGTACACGGTCGGCGGATTTCCGCCGAGACCGAGTCCGAACCACGGATGGTCGTGGAACGTCCGCGCCACGGTGCTGTAGTCGGCCAGGCGGCTGAGTACACTCCCATCCTCATTCGCTTTGACCACCGTGAGCCACAGAGCGTAGGCGGAGGCGGGGGCGGCTACGACATAAACCAAACCGGCACCGATCCCGACCAGGATCCCGTTGGCGATCTGACGCAGAGTGAACGCGAACATGTACGTGAGGAGGGCCGCAGCGAGGGCAACCACCCCGGCCCGGGAACCCCCCGCAGGCATTGCGAACACGGCGATCAGACAGCCCACGGCCGCACACTGCCGATACAGCGGCTTCGTGGCATACCGCGCAAGATGGAGCGTCAACGGAACCGCCACCGCGGCCAACACCGCGAACTCGATCGCGTGGTGCGATGTGCCGACGACACGGAATGCCCCGTTCCGCTCGGTGAAACCGGTCTCCTCCAGATTGAGCACGAACCCAGGCGGCTGGAACAGAAACCTCAGGTCGATCCCGGTGAAACTCTGCAGCAGTCCGACCACACACTCGAATGTGAGTCCGATGGAGAGCATCCCCAACACGATCGATCGCTGTCGAACCGTCTGCACCGTGTGCAGTACGTACAGCGCCACACCCGCATTCGCGAACAGCCCGATCGCCATCCGCGTCTTCGTCGCCTCGACGACGGACCCGTCCAGGTGCAAGACCCCGACCCCGTAGATCAGGAGCTGGAGAAGGAAGTAGACAACGATGACGACCGCGCCCGGGTTCACCACCCGGTCACCACCTCTGCGCCTCGCCATGACGAACCCCGTCGCGGCGATCACGAAAAACGCGATGGCGATCATTCGCGCAGGCGAGCCGTTGCTTCTCAGCGGGCCTGGGAACACGGAAATCGTCGGGAGCGCGGGAACGAGTAGACAGAAGAACCCCAGCAACCACGGCGTCGACTCGCGAACAGGCGGGCTCGTGGCCGACGCTTCGGTCCTGATCTGCGCGGTCGCCGGAGCCGGAGCAGTCATCAGCCGCCCGAATCCGCGCCGCGAACCGTCATTCCCACTCGGCCGTCCGACCCGGGCGGGTGTGGCCCGGCGCCGTCGGATTCAGCCGCTCTCTCCGCACGCAGGCGCTTCCTCTCCCGACGTCGCACCACCACGAGGTCGACGAGGACCGCGGCAACCACGGCAAATCCCGTACCTGCGATGAAGATGGCACCCGTGGAGCGGACGCGGCTGGGCATCCCCGCGACGGGAACACTGGGCGCCTGCACCGGAAACAGCGCGACCATCCGATCCTCGGGCACCCCGGCATTGCGCTGCAGAGTCCGTAGCGTCACGTCTCCCTGTGCCGCGACCAATTCGAGTGTCTTCGTGACAGCGGCAGGGTCCGGGTTGGTGACCTCGACCATGACGAGGGGCAACTGACCGATCGGGGGTGGGAGTTCCATCACCTTGGAGGTGTACACGGGTAACCCGCCGGCAGCGACGACCTGCTGAACCACCGCGGGATCTCTCAGACCGATGGCCAACAGGTTGGCGATCAGTGGCGCCCCTCCGGCGTCCACCAGGCCGTTGCGCCGCACCTCACCGACGTCGGGGGGCAGCACACTCGGAGGCGCGAAACCGATCGCGACACTCGCATAGTAGGTGGGCTTCACGCCCGAATACACGGTGTAGCTGATCCACCCTACGATCAGCATCAGCGGGACGAAGACGTACCAGCGTCGGGCACAGGATCGTCCGACGTCGAACAGGTCCACGTCAACTCCCACTCGCCGTCGAATCGGCGGAGAGCCTCCGCCGATTCGAATTGAATCCGTTTCTCACTCTTGTTGACCGGCGCGCGAATCGAGTGCGTTCCATGGTACCAACTTCGCCCTTCATTGCACCCCCCAACTCGTTTCCGATGAACCGATGTGTCCGCGTCCGGCGAGCGGCTTCAGCGGCGACGAGGGACGCGGTAGCCTGGAGGCACCGAGGGACCGGAGAGTTCCGACAGCACTGTCAATTCCATTCCCTGCACGGCATTGCACGGACTTTGGCGATGGTCGAGTGGTGCTGGAACGATGTCGGCGAAGCCGGAGGCACCGTGACAGTGACGGGCGAGCGTCGGATCCGCGCCCGACGATGGGCGGCTGCGATCTGCCTGCTGATCGCAGCGACAACGGCCGGCGGCGTCCCCGCCTATGTACGCCCGCAGGTCGATCCGCTGCGACCGGCCGACGTTGTGGTCGTCCTCGGTGGTGCGGACTGGAGCCGATACCCGTACGGCATCGAGCTCGCACAGAACGGGTGGGCACCGCAGGTGGTCTTTTCGAATCCCGCTGGAACAAGGGATGACTGGATGACACAGGTGTGTGCAGCACCGCACCCGGATTTCGAGCTGCACTGCTTCGTTCCCGATCCGCCGACGACCCGAGGCGAGGCGCAGGAACTGAGCCGCTTGGCCAAGCAGTTCCACTGGCACCACCTCATCGTCGTGACGTTCACACCACACATTTCGCGCGCTCGGTACATTCTCGAGCGCTGCTTCGACGGTGAGCTGACAATGGTGGCGAGCTCGGGCGAAGTGTCTGCTCCCCGATGGGTTTACGAGTACGCATACCAAACCGTGGGCTTTGTGAAAGCCGTCCTGCAACCGGGTTGTTGACAGCTGATCGCACATGGCGACGGTGCTATATTCGACCCACCACGGAATTGGACGTTCGCCGCGGTCATGCCCAAGTGTTTGATCGGGGTGCAGTAGGAGTACACCGACGATGTCACATCCGTCCCTCCCACCAACTGCTCTGGGCCTGCGCGTGGGCGACCTGGTACAGGTCCGCAGCGCCGAGGAGATCCTCGCCAGTCTCGACGAACGCGGCGAGTTCGAGAATCTCCCCTTCATGCCTGAGATGCTGGCGTACTGCGGCCGGCGGCTCACGGTCCACAAGGTGGCACACAAACTCTGTGACACCATCGGCGGCAGCGGGATGCACCGAATGGACAACACCGTGCACCTGACCGGCTCGCGCTGTGACGGTGCGTCACACGGAGGCTGCCAGACCGCGTGTTCGCTCTACTGGAAGGAAGCCTGGCTCGAGCGTGTCGAGACCGGGACGGCACCCGCGCCGACCACCGGGAAGGTCGATCTTCCGCTGTTGGAGGTCAACACACGCAAGAAGCCGGGGCCGGACGGCGCGCCGAGATACTCCTGCCAGGCGACCGAGTTGCTGCGGGCCGCACCGACATGCCTGCCATTTCGCGACCTTCGTCAGTTCAAGACGGATGTCAAGAGCGGCAACGTGACGCCGGTCCAGTCGCTCGCGGCGTTCGGCGTCGCCCTGTTCAATCGTCTGCAGGACGTCAGCACGCGAACACTTCCACGCCGGCTGCGGTTCCGGGGTGGCCGGCGCTGGGGATTCGTCTCCGGCAGGCTCGTGGGCAGGACTCCGACCGAACACCTCGATCTGCAGCCGGGCGAGATGGTCCGGATCAAGACCAAGGAACAGATCATGGCCACCCTCAACGAAGACCGACTCAATCGAGGTATGGGCTTCGACGAGGAGATGTCCCGGTACTGCGGCCGGACCGCGCGGGTCCAGTCGCGCGTAACCAGATGCCTGGACGAGAAGACCGGCCGGCTCCTCGTCATGAAGAATCCTTGTATCGTCCTGGAGGGCATCGTCTGCGCCGGCGTGTACAACGCCAGCTGCCCGCGCGAGTTCGTGTCGTTCTGGCGTGAGATCTGGCTCGAGCGCATCTGACCAATTCGGCTGCGCCGCAACGACGCACCCGACCACCCTCAGGGTTCGGAGACGACACATCCGACCGCAAGCGCCGCACGACGGCGCTGTGTAGCATGTGAGCCGTGCAGCCAGGATCGTCGGCCACACCAGGAGCGGACGTCGTCTTCACCTTCGGAATGGAGATGTTCGACGACGCGGTCGGTCGGGAGTTCTGCCGGCCGACGGACCAGACTCTGCTCGCGCTGGCCGGCAACGACCGCGTCGGGCGCTTGTTGATCGCCGACGCGTGGCGCTCCTACATCGCCTCCGCCGTGCGCCGTCGGCCTGTCCGCCTGGACGATCCGATAGTGGTCGCAGGGCGGGACGCGGTCCGGGTCCGGCCACATCGAATCAGGACGGTGGAATCGACCAGGCTCCACACGGTCGAACGCTCCTACCGACGCTACGGCGCTCTGCTCGGTCGGGTGCTGGCCCGGGCCCGCGGCGAACGTACAGCCCAGCCGGGGTCCGCCTCGTTGGTCACCTACCATCCGTTCGTCGCCGCGTTCTGCGATGCACCCTGGATCAGCAACATCGTCTACGTCGGACAGGACGATTGGGCGACGGGCGATGTCCTGGCTCCGTGGTGGGACCTGTTCCACGTGGCCTATCAACGCATCGACGAGCGCGCAGCGGCGATCTTCGCGGTGTCCGAGGAGCTGGCACGGCGAGTGTCCCCGCGCACCACCGTCGTTCCCAACGGCGTCATCGGAGAAGTCTGGCGCAGGCGTCTCCCCGAGCCGGATCGTATTGCGCTCCTGCCCAGGCCGCGCGCCGTGTACACGGGCACCATCGACGACCGCCTCGAGCCGGCGCTCGTGGAAGCGACCGCGGACCGGGTCGGCTCCCTGGTGATGATCGGTTACCCGGGCGACTCCAGCACGATCGAGTGGCTGCGCTCGCTGAACAACGTGCATCTGTTCGGCCCCGTGGGCCAGCGTGAGCTCGCCGCAACGGTGCAGGCGTGCGACATCGGGGTCATCCCGCACCGGGACCACGCCTGTATCCGCGCGATGTCCCCGCTCAAGTTGTACGAGTTCCTCGCGGCCGGGCTCCCTGTGCTGTCCGTCGACCTGCCGCCGATCCACGGCGTCGACGACGAGCGCGTGCACATCAGCCAACGACCGGATTGGGCCGACGGACTGGCCCGGGTCCTCGCCATGGGGCCCGCCCCCGAAGCACGGAGACTGACGTTCGTCGACGAGGTCTCCTGGGAGCGACGCATGCAACCGGTGGTGCTGGCCGCGACCCGTGAACCCAGGTAGCTCAGGCGCGTGTGGTGGGGGCTTCCGAGTGGTACTCGTTGCGCTCGCCCCTCCCCAGGATGCGCTTGATCATGTACGCCAGCTCAACGAGTAGGGCCCGGTGGACCAGTCGCAGGACTGCAATGCCTGCCGCGACCCCCGCCAACCCGCCGAGCAGCAGCACCACCAGCTCGCGCCCCGGGATGACGACCGCGACCACCAGGTAGGCCGCAGCGACCCAGACTGCCACGTGGGCGCCGGGCGCCAGGGACGCGAGCTGGCTGCGCAGCGTCATGCGGAGCAGGCTGCCGCGGATGAACCACTCGACCGGGAGCAACATGCCGGTGGCCACGCTGTAGCCGATCGCAACTCCGAGGGGGCTGAAGGGCAGACCGGACACGATGCCCACCGTGGTGACGATCGTGGTGAGCCAGGCATACCGAAGATTGAGCCTGGCATGCCCCAGCCCCAGTACCAGGGGCATCGTCGACGGTTGATAGATCGCCTGCACGGCACCAGCCATCGCGAGGACCTGAACGATCGGGATGGCCGGCGCCCACTGGTTTCCGAACAGCAGCAGCACCAGCTGCGGCGCCGCCGCAGCAACCAGCGCCATGACGGGCAGCGCCAGCACCGCGAGCGCCCGCGTCGCCCGGGTCATGTCGATGCGCAGAGCCGCGAGATTGTCCGCGAGACGAGAGAACGCCGGAAACAGCACTGTTCCCACCGTCGTGGTGGCCAACTGGACCGGCAGGAGCAGCAGCCGATAGGCCAGGCCGTAGTACGCCAGAGCCTGAGGCCCCTGGAACCGCCCGACCAACAGGTTGTCGATGTTGCGAGACACCGAGTTGATCAGGAGTCCTGCCGCGAAGGCACGCCAGGAGAACGATGCGATCTCTCGCAGCCGCCGCCACCGCAGGTTCGGCCGCCGGCCGGCTCCGACGGCCAGCAAAATGACCAACAGCACCACATCGGTGCAGACGACCTGGACGACCAGCGCCCAGTAGCTCGCACCCGCGAGCGCCACCGCCACCCCGAGCGCACCGCCGGTCATCGCCGCCACGACGTCTGCAATTCCGATCGCGCGAAACTCCATGCGACGCTGCAGCAACGCCCGAGGAGTGATCGATGCGGCCCGGACGAGCAGACTCGGCGAGAGTGCGACGAGGACGAGCGCCAGTTCCGGCGTGGACATGAAGGCCGCCCAGGCCGGCGCGATCGCGATGGTGAAGACCGTCAGGGACGCCCCGACGGCGAGGTTCACCGTGACCACGACGCCGGGCATGTCGGCCTCGACCGTGGGGCGCTGGATGAGCGCGCTCGAAAAGCCCTGGTCGAGCAGAAGAGCAACGATCCCGATGTAGACCGCACCCAGGGCGACGATCCCGAAAGCCTCGGGTCCGACCAGCCTGGCCAGAATGATCGTGAACACGGTTCGGGAGACTTCCCGACCCATCACGGAAAGACCGCTCCATCGCATTCCCGACGACAAACTGCCGTCAGCCATGATGACCCCGCGTGGTCGCTCTCACTGGCCTACCGCCCGTGCACTACTCGGAACTCACCGTCCAGCCGCGCCTTCGCCTGCGACTGGAGCCGGTGACTTCGACGTGCCCGTTGCGAAACGGCTGGCGGCTCTCGTACTCCGCCACCAACAACATTGGTGCGATTCTTCCGTCGCAGCCAACGGCCATTCGATGTTATCAGCGGCGGCGCCGGACACGGGTTCCCTTCTCCTGGGAGCCGAACTCGATGCACGTCGTCGCGATCGAGTTCGGAGCGGCGAAGACCGCGACCTGCAGTCGGAACTACCTCTACCACAACTATTTTCGAGTTGTCTCGCATCACCGGCGGCCGCGGAGCCGGCAGGCGAGACGTCGACCGCACGGAGGGGACGGTGATAGCATCGGTCGTCGACCCGATCTCTGCTACAGCCTCCTGGATGTCGGGCACGTCCTGGCGGGTGCGCTTCGATCACGCTGACTGCCCCCGCGGGGATGAACGTGGCGCACGCCGCGTCCGACAGCGAGGAGCGCTGATGGTGGGCAAGGACGACATACTCGTCTCGGTCGGACTACCGGTACGAAACGGGGCCGGGCGGATGGCCGGCGTGGTCGAATCGGTACTTGCCCAGGACCACGCGAAGCTCGAGCTGGTGATTTCCGACAACGCATCTTCCGACGGCACCGAGGATCTGTGTCGCAGTCTCGCCGCACGCGACAGCCGCGTCGTCTATCACCGCAACCCGGTGAATGTGGGAATGCTCAACAACTTCGTCAACACCCTCATGCTGGCGACAGGCACCTATTTCCGCTGGGTGGGCGACGACGATTGGCTGCACCCGCACTGCCTGTCGCGGGCTCTCGACATCTTCACGGCCGACGACCGCCTGGTCCTGGTGACCAACGAGGTCGAGTATGCGGGCGAGGACGGCGTCCCCAGGATCGCCTCGTACGACGGGGCCGCCCTCGGTTCGAGCGACCCGGTCGAACGGTTCGCCGAGTATCTTCGTCTGCTCACCGACGACACGCTGCAGATCGACCCCCTCTACGGGACGCTCCGGCGCGAGTCCGTTCTGCACATCGGACGTCGCAACATACTGCGCGAGGACGAGGTGTACGCGACGAAGCTCGCGCTCGCCGGGCCGTGGGGTCATGTGCCCGAGGTGCTCGCACGGCGAATCTGGAAGTACGAGAACATGTCCGTGCTGGCCAACCGGCTGGATGTGCCGCGCTGGCAGGCGCCTTTCGCGACACTCTTGCAGTGCAGGGAGATGCTGCACTGGTTGGCCGAGTGCGACCTCACCGGACAGCAGCGCCACAGAGCCAGGCTCGCGGTGGCGCGAATGTTCATGCGTCGTCAGCAGAACTCGGTGACTCGCCGCGGCCGCAAGGTCGCCCGCATCGCGCGGGAAGTGGCGCCGTCCTTGCACCGCGCCGCGGACGCCCACCGGGACCCCAGCGACTCGCACGGGTGAACGGTTGGATCAGCCGGCTCGATGGGCGTTCGGTGCGTGGAGGAGTTTCTTGACCGTCTGCTTCGCCAGTCCCGACGCGCTCTTGAGCGCCATCAGCCGCTGTTTGACGGACTCGTCGGGCCGAGCCTTGAAAACCGTGGAATGCGATTCGCCGTCCCAATTGGCCGGCGGTTCCAGTGTGTAGTAGTAGCCCGCGAACGAGCGACGGACGGCATCCGGGGGGCACGTCACCGCCGCGACACCGTGATAGCTGATCTCACTGGTCTCGAAGACCACGCAGCGATTGAATATCGGATCGAACGAATGGACCCGTTCGGAGACATCGCGGTTCCACAGTTCGAGTTGGCCACCCCACCCCGAAGACCACCCCTCGTTGAAATACACGAGAATGTTCAACCTGCGGTGCAGCTTTCGGTCCTCGATGTAGTTGAAGTCGATATGGACGTCGAGGCGGCCCCGGGGGCCGGTTTGATGCAGGCCGCCGCCCACCAGCTCGCTGTCCGCGAGCAGATTCGGGATCGCGAATATCGACGACACCGTCGAGAGGAACTCCGACGAAGCAAGCGCGTCGTTCAGTACCTTCAATGCCGGCGGGAACATCTCACGGTCCGTCACCTGGACCTTGTTTCTCTCGTTGATCGAGCGAAACTGCTTCCCGACCCTCGTCGCCTCCGCATAGGTCGGCCACGAGCTCAGAACGTCATGAGCAAAGTCGGGGGACAGAAAATCGTCGATCACGACGTGTGGGAACGGCGTCGCAACGAGCGCCTCCCGCCGGAGGAGATCACGATCGATCGCACGGATCACTTCATTCGAAGTGCTCATGTCTCGTCCTCGGCTCGATGGAATTACGCGAAGGAACGTTCCACGCACATGTACAGAAGCAGCCACGTCCCCAGTGCGGAGCGGGGATTCGACAAGCGCAACCGGCAACCATCGCTCAGCGGGTGACGAATTCTGCCACGCCCAGGGTACATCACCAGCACACCCTGTTACAGACGACTTTGCGCGCGATCATCGGTCCGAAATGGCAGCCGGCGGCGACTGCGAGTGGGCGAACTCCACAGTGCGCATGCCGCTGTTCGGCCGGAACAGAATCCAGGCTCCCACCGCCAGGATCAGCACTCCGACCGACACGTACGCGGTACCGACCAGCGCCACAATCGGATTGCGGCTGCCTTCGTCCCACAGCGAGTCGGCCGGATCCAGGATCGACGTCGGACGAACCGCCCCGGGCGCGCTCTCCTGCGGCCATGCCAGAAAGACGACCAGCGGCGACAGCAGAGCTCCCGCGAGCACGGGTTTCCTCGAACCGAGCCGCAGGGCGGTCGCACCCAGCCAGACCCCTACGGGCACCACCCAGATCCAGTGTTCGTGCCAGCTGACGGGCGAGATCAACAGGCCGGTGATCGCGCATGCGAGCATTCCTGCCACCGGATCGCCGCACCGATCCGCTTTCACGGCCACAGCGAGGCCTCCGATGCCGATCGCCAGGGCAAGGACGAGCCAGACCACCCCTCCGCTCTCACCGAAGAACCGGCTCGCGATCCCGTTGATCGACTGATTGGAGACGTCACCGACAGGAATGGGGCCCAACAAACGCGCGGTGTCGGCGATCATCCCGCCGAACCAATACCTCGCCGATTCCGCGGGCGCAACGAGAAACCCGAGTCCTGTCAGCGCCGAGAACGTGAGAGTCGCATTGAGCGCAGCGCGGAATCGTCGCGTCAGGAGAAGATACAGAATGAATATCGCCGGGGTGATCTTGATTGCCGTGGCAACCCCGATCAGAATCCCGGCGAGCCGCGGGAACCGAGTTCCGACGGCAAAGTCGGCCACCACCAGGAACATCAGCAGAATGTTGATCTGACCCACGTCGAGAGTGCCGTTCACGGGATGCAGCCACAGCGCGCAACCCAGAACACCGAGCGAGGCCCCGACGAGTCCGGCACCGGGACCGAAGCCGAGCATTCGGAAGGTCAGCCAGACCACCGCCCACAAGGCGACGACTCCCAGACCGAAGAGCACCCCCTCGACGACGGCGAACGGGAGAACCGAGAGCGGACCGAACACCAGGAGCGTGATCGGCGGGTAGATGAAATACGTCCCCGTGCCATGCAGTTGAACGTCGTACACGGCCAGTCCGTGCATGAAGTTGTCCCCGCCGGTCAGATACACCTCGAGGTCGTAGGAGTCGAATCCGACTGCCCGCTTGAGGAGCAGGAAGGCCCCCAGCCCGACCACGAAGAGCATGGCGCCAGGAACGATCAACGCCGATGGCAGGATCCTCGCCGGCGTGGTCGGATGCGAGTGCTGCATTCGAACAACCTCCGCGTCACCCTCGAGGGTCCGGGAGTGACTCGATCGCCACGTGGCTGCGGACCGTGACGGAGTGCGGTTCACCCCCGCCCCGGGAGTAGGCCGGGCGCACATGTCGACAGTGAGTACGTCGACCATCTGACTCCGGCTCCAAGAATACGTTCCGAGGCCCTCACCACAAACCCCCGAGTCGTGTACCCGTCCGCGAATGTCGGTTGGCGCCTGTGATGGTGATAACATCTATGGCCAGCAGCGCTCCAACGGGGTGGACTCACCGGGCAGCGGCGGAAGTACTGATGCACCAATTCTGATGCACCAATTCCGACGCGTCCGACTGATGCCGATCCGTGGATGCGATGTCAGCTGCGCACGGTCGGAGGGGTAATGCCCCACACAGTCGAACCTCATATGAATTTCGCCTCATCGCCAGCGCGCCGACGAGAACCAGCGATTCAAGCGTTGCGTGGTGTTGCGGTGCTCCTTGTCGTTGCGGGGCATGTGATCGGTGCGACGGCAACCCAGGGCCTCCTGGCACCGGACGATTCCCCGTGGCGATACGCGTATCTCGCTCTCGCCGACATCCGGTTGCCACTGTTCACCGTGATCTCGGGATACGTGTACGCGATGCGCCCGGTCGAACGATGGCAGAATTACCCGAGACTCGTCGCGGGAAAGTCGCGGCGCCTGCTGATCCCGCTGATCACCGTCGGCACGCTGCTCTACGCCGCGCTCGAGATCGTGCCGGACACCAACTCGAAGCCGAGTGTCGCACTCTGGCAGACATACCTTTTCGGATTCGAGCACCTCTGGTTCCTCCAGTCGATCTTCCTCATCTTCCTGACGGTCGGCGTCCTCGACAGCTGGGGCGCGCTCGCCTCCCGGCAATCGTGGGCCGTCGTCACGATCGCCGCTTCGATCGTCTTCGTGATCGTTCACATCCCCCCGACCCTCGACGTCTTCACCGTCAGTGGAGCGGTGCGACTGCTTCCGTTCTTCCTGCTCGGCTACGGGTTGCGTCGGCACTCACTGTTCGATCTCCGCGGCAGGCCCGCCCTGCTCGCGGTGGCGGCGTTTGCCGCCGTCTATGCCGTCCGCCTGCTCGTCGTCTTCAGGGTGTACAGCCTCGACGTGCACGCCGACCGGGCGCTCACGATCGCCGTCGGTGCAATCGCCGTGGTCCTGATCTACTCGGCTCGCAACCTGGTGAATGCCCGGGTACTGGTGTGGATCGGCGGCTTCTCGTTCGGGATCTACCTGTTCCACGTCTTCGCGACGGCGGCCTCACGCATCGCGCTCGAACATCTCGGCCTGCACGCACGGCCGGAACTGTTCGTGGTGGGACTGGTGGCGGGTATCGCCGCACCGATCGCGTTCCAGCTCGCGGTGCGCAGGTCGAGACTCCTGCACACCCTGCTGTTCGGTGAGAAGACGCAGGCCCCGGTCCGGCGCAGGCCGGCTCTCGAGGCGGCGCCGCGCACCCGGAACCCGTGGACGATCGGTCAGGCGACGATCGGTCAGGCCAGGGTGGAACTGGCGAGACTGTCCGCGTTCGTCACCAGAATCGGATCCATGCCCGAGCGTCGAGCCGCCCCGACTCGCCCCCCGTCCGTGCACTGACCTCCGTCGCCCGGATCCGCGCCGCGAACGCGAGTACCGCTTTGCGCAGCGCATCCTCGGCGTTGTCGCCGACCGCGATCCGCACCAGGCGCAGCTCGTCGGGCACCAGCTCGGGTGGCAGCCCCGCTCTCGTCGCCCGCTCGATCACCTTCTCGGCCAACGCGAGTGCCGGCTGCGCCATCGCTATGCCGTCGAGGCAGGACGCGCGCGCCTTCTCCGCGGCCTTGGCGGCCTCCCAGGCGCGCTCCTGCTCGGCCACGTCGATCGGTCCGGTGTGACCGTCCGTCAGGTGTGGGCTGCGCAGCGCGAGCTTGGTGACCAATCCCCGCGCGACGTCGTCGACCGTGAACGGGTCGGTGCCCGACTCCTGCGCGATCCGCGAATGGAACAGCACCTGCAGCAGCAGGTCGCCGAGTTCCTCCCGCAGCCCGTGCGGGTCGCCCTCCTCGATCGCGTCGAGCAGCTCGTACGTCTCCTCGAGCAGGTACCGGCGCAGCGAGTCGTGCGTCTGGGTGACCTCCCAGCCTCCGAATCCCCACAGCCGGTCCATCACGTCGACCGCCTCGACGAGACCGTCGCCGGGCACCGACGGCGCCGCGATCACCCGCTCCCCCGCGGCGATCCTCGCCTCGACCTCGGGTCGATGCCGATCGGTGGTGACGAGAACGATCCCGCCGGCAGCTCCGCCGGACAGGGTGGCACGCATCGACTCCGGCACCTCGTCGGTGAACTCGACTGCACCACCGAACAATCCGACTGCCTCGACAGGCACCACACCGGGTCGCATCGGATCCAGTACGACGACCGTCACGCCGGCACGCCCGCGGTCGGCACCGCCACGTCGACGGCCCCGGCAGCCTTGCCGTCCATCGCCAGCAGGAAGTCGGCGATGTACTGCAGCAGCGTCACGTCCCGCACTCGGTCCGAGCCGACACCGCCGATCCGCGGCAGCGGCATCTGCACCATGCCGGTGGTGGCGCGGTACTGGGCGGCCGCGTACAACCGCTTGAGCCGCATCTGCTTCGAGTCGGGCAGCTGCATCGGCGAGATCTTCAGCTGGGTGCCGGTGACGGCGACCTCCTCGATTCCGTACTCGCGGCACAACAGCCGCAGCTTCGCCACCGAGACGAGCCGCCCCACCTCCTCCGGCAGCGGACCGTACCGGTCGACGAGTTCGTCGATGACGCCGGTGATCTCGTCGTCGTTGCCTGCGGCGGCGAGCTTGCGGTACGCCTCGAGCCGCAGCCGGTCGCTGGTCACGTAGTCGGGTGGGATGTGCGCGTCCACCGGCAGGTCGATGCGGACCTCCTTCGGCGCCTCGTCGGTGGTGACCGGTTTGCCGTCCGCGATCGCGCGGTACGCCTCGACCGCCTCCCCGACCAGCCGCACGTACAGGTCGAAACCGACACCGGCGACGTGTCCGGACTGCTCTGCGCCCAGGACGTTTCCGGCGCCCCGGATCTCGAGGTCCTTCATCGCGACGGCCATGCCTGCGCCGAGATCGGAGTTCTGCGAGATCGTCGCGAGCCGGTCGTAGGCGGTCTCGGTGAGCGGCTTCTCCGGCGGGTACAGGAAGTAGGCGTACCCGCGTTCGCGGCTGCGGCCCACACGTCCCCGAAGCTGGTGCAGCTGCGACAGGCCGAGCGAGTCGGCGCGCTCGACGATCAGCGTGTTGGCATTCGAGATGTCGAGTCCGGTCTCGATGATCGTGGTGCACACCAGGACGTCGAACTCGCGTTCCCAGAATCCCTGCACGGTCTTCTCGAGGGTCTCCTCGTTCATCTGGCCGTGCGCGACCACGACCCGAGCCTCCGGCACCAGGTCACGAATCCGTTTGGCGGCCTTGTCGATCGAGCTGACCCGGTTGTGCACGTAGAACACCTGGCCGTCGCGCAGCAGTTCGCGCCGGATCGCGGCAGCGACCTGCTTGTCGGCATAGGCGCCGACGTAGGTGAGGATCGGGTGCCGCTCCTCCGGCGGGGTGAGGATCGTCGACATCTCCCGGATGCCGGCCATGCTCATCTCCAGGGTGCGCGGAATCGGGGTGGCCGACATGGTGAGCACGTCGACGTGGGTCCGCAGCGCCTTGATGTGCTCCTTGTGCTCGACACCGAACCGCTGCTCCTCGTCGACGACGACCAGGCCGAGATCCTTCCACCGCACCCCGGTCTGCAGCAGCCGGTGCGTCCCGACCACGACGTCGATCTCGCCGTCGGCGAGCTGCGCGATGATCTCCTTCGACTCACCGGGATCGGTGAACCGGGACAGCCCGCGCACCTTGACCGGGAAGCTGGCCATTCGTTCGGTGAAGGTCTGCAGGTGCTGTTGCGCGAGCAGGGTCGTCGGCACCAGCACCGCCACCTGCTTGCCGTCCTGGACGGCCTTGAACGCGGCACGGACCGCGACCTCGGTCTTTCCGTAGCCGACGTCGCCGATGACGACGCGGTCCATCGGGACCGGCTTCTCCATGTCGGCCTTGACCTCGTCGATGACGGTCAACTGGTCCTGCGTCTCGGTGAACGCGAAGGCGTCCTCCATCTCCTTCTGCCACGGGGTGTCCGCACCGAAGGCGTGACCGGGCGCGGCCTGCCGCGCGGCGTAGAGCTGGACGAGTTCCCCGGCGATCTCCCGAACCGCCTTGCGCGCCTTGCGTTTCGTGTTCGCCCAGTCGGACCCGCCGAGTTTGCTCAGGGCCGGCAACTCGCCGCCCACGTACCGCGAGAGCTGGTCCAGGGATTCCATCGGCACGAACAGCCGGTCACCGGGATGGCCGCGCTTGCTCGCCGCGTACTCGATCACGAGGTACTCGCGCCGGGCCCCGCCGACGGTGCGTTCGACCATCTCCACGAACCGGCCGATGCCGTGCTGGTCGTGCACCACCATGTCGCCGGCGGTCAGCGCCAGCGGGTCGACCTGGTTGCGCCGCTTCGGCGGCAACTTCCGTCCGTCGGCGGCCGCGGCGACGCGGTTACCGGTCAGATCCGACTCCGAGACCAGCACCAGCCCGGCGTCGGGACGCTGCGCCGGAAGAATCAGGCCGCTCTGCAGGGTGCCGCACAGCACCGACACCTGCCCACGCGCCGGGTCGGCGCCCGGCGCCAGCAGCGCCGCGGGCACCTCGGCCTCCCACAGGCGTTCGAGCACCCGCTGTGCGGTGCCCGCCCCGGCGACGACGATCGCGGCGCGGCCGCCGGTGGTGACGTGGGCCCGCAGCATCACGAACAGTTCGGCGAGCAGGTCGTCCGAGCCACGGACCTCCGGCGCGGCCTGCAGGTCCAGCACCAGTTCGGTGTCGCTACCCGATGCCAGCGGGCTGACCGTCCACCAGGGTCGCCCTTCCGCGGTCACGCTCTCGTGCACCTGGCGCAACGTGCGGTACGCGGACGCCGCCAGGTCCACTCCCGACACCCCGACACTGGACGTGTCGAGAGTGGAGGTGTCCAGCGGCGCCGCGGCACCGATCGAGGCGGCGGTCCAGGACGCCTCCAGGAACTCCTGGCCGGTGCGCACCAGATCCGTTGCGCGAGTGCGGATCTTCTCCGGATCACACAGCAGGACGTGGGATCCGGCCGGCAGGACGTCGGTCAGCAGTACCAGTTCCCCACTCTGCAGCACCGGCAGCAGCGCCTCCATGCCGTCTACCGGAATACCGGCCGAGAGCTTGTCGAGCATCTCCACCAGCGCGGCGTCGGCCTGGTTGTCACGCGCGAGGGCGGCCGCCCGGTCCCGCACCTTCTCGGTGAGCAGCAGCTCGCGGCACGGCGGCGCGATCAGCATCGGGACGGCCAGTTCGGGTATCGACCGCTGGTCGGCGACCGAGAACGGCCGCAGCTCGGTCACCTCGTCACCCCAGAACTCCACGCGCACAGGATGATCGGCGGTCGGCGAGAAGACGTCGAGGATGCCGCCGCGAACCGCGAACTCGCCCCGCTTGCCGACCATGTCGACGCGCGTGTACGCCATCTCGACGAGACGGGTGATCAGGTCCTCGAAGGGCACCTCGCTGCCGATCCGCAACGTGACCGGCTCGATCTCCCCGAGGCCCGAGGCCATCGGCTGGACCAGCGACCGCACGGTGGTGACGACGACGCGCAGCGGTGGGCCGTAGTCGGCATTGCCGGGTTGGGCGAGCCGGCGCAGGACCTCGAGTCGGCGACCGACCGTGTCCGCGCCCGGCGAGAGCCGCTCGTGCGGCAGTGTCTCCCAGGACGGGAACTGCGCCACCGCGTCCCCGAGGACCTCCCGGAGTTCGGTCGTCAGGTCGTCGGCCTCCCGGCCGGTCGCGGTGACCACCAACAGCTGACTGTGCTCCGCGATCGCCGTCGCCAGGAAGGGCCGGGCCGGATTGGGTGCCACGAGCGCGAGTTCGCCGCTACCGAGCGCGTCCCGCACGCCGTCGAACGCGGGGCCGTCGAGCGCGACCCGGGCGATGCCCGCCAATGGGAGATGAGCCTGCCCGGGTTCCGGGTTCGTGGAGGACAGCGTCGATGGCATGTGGATGTGACCGCCCCTGGATCGCCGAACGAGTACGGCCGCCGTGTCGACGACCGAGGTCGATTCTAGGCCGGGTGACCGACGGTCCCGGCCCGGAGGTTCAGCGCCTCGATCTACGCAGGGCGAACTGGCGGAAGTAGTCGACCTTCGACTGGTCGACCAGCGCCGGAAGCATGAAGTGCCAGGCCCGTTCCATTCGGGCCGGCAGCGTGTCGACCGAACCGGTGGCGGCCGCGACCACACGGGTGCCGAACAGCGACTCGAACACGAACGTTCCGACCTCCTCGGCATCGGATTCGGGATCGATGTCCCCTTCTTCCTGACCGCGCTTGACGAGCGCCACCTGGTTCTCCTGCCAGGCGGCCACGACGTTGCCCCCGGTGCCCCGGTGGTCGCCGATCTCGTGGTGGAGCCGGAACATCGCGGCGACGACCTGGTCACCCGCGGCCACGTCGGTCACCAGGTAGCTCAGCCCGATCATCACCTCGAGGGCCGGATCCCGCAGGTCGGACAGCGGCGCACAGGCCGCCGCCAACCTCCGCGCGCCCTCGTCGATCACGCCGCGCGCGAGGTCCTCCTTCGACGCGAAGTGGAAATACAGCGAACCCTTGGTGACACCGGATTTCGCAATGATGTCGCTGAGGTTCGCAGCCGCGTATCCATCGCGGGCGAACACCGCCGCAGCCGCCGAGAGGACGGCGTTCCGGGTTGCCTCGGCGCGCTCCTGCCTGACCATGACCGCCCTCGCATGTCACCACGTGCAGCCCCGCACTGCACGTCAAGTGTGTACGAAACCTAACACGTAACCGGGAATCGCCGAGGTATTCGAACCCGTGGTCGCGACACACGTGTGTCAGGAGAACTCGACGCAGGTGTCCGTGCGAGCGAGGTGAGCATCTTGGGCAACCTGCGACGGCACCACCCCGGGACGGCGGGATCCGCGGCGACGGCGCTCAGGGATGTCAGCGCCCGGCCGACCGGCCCCGTGCACTCAGCACGAACGGGCTGAAGACCTGGTGCGATCGATACCAGTGCGGCAGCGGTTGCCGTGCCCGCGTCCACGGTTCATCACGTACCGGTCGGTTTCCGTTCGAGCCGTCACTCCCCGAGCTGCGGGTCCGCCTCGAGGTTCGTCAGTCCGTTCCAGCACAGGTTGACCAGGTGCGCGGCCACGACCTCCTTCGACGGGGTGCGCTCGTCCAGCCACCACGTCGCGGTGGTCGCGACCATGCCGACGAGGGCCTGCGCGTACAGCGTGGCGAGCCCGGCGTCGAATCCGCGGCGGGAGAAGTCGC
The DNA here is from genome assembly GCF_039540555.1 of Rhodococcus olei. Taxonomy (NCBI): domain Bacteria; kingdom Bacillati; phylum Actinomycetota; class Actinomycetes; order Mycobacteriales; family Nocardiaceae; genus Rhodococcus; species Rhodococcus olei. The sequence continues at coordinate 76,578 of NZ_BAABFB010000007.1, forward strand.
CGGCGAGGATGTGCCCGACCTGCGAGACCGCCTCGTTGAGCAGGCTCGAATACGTGCCCTCCTCCGCGGTCACCGGCGAGTCCCGAACCAGGATCCGGAAGCCCTCCGTGCGTTCCTCGACATACGTGAGCAGCGCCAGCGCCGCCCGCTCGACCCGGACCCGCGACCGGTTCTGCGCGAGAGAGCTGGTCACCATCTCCAGCAGTACCGACATCTCGCGGTCGACGACGACGGCGTAGAGACCTTCCTTGCCACCGAAGTGTTCGTAGACGACGGGCTTCGAGACGTTCGCCCGCGCGGAGATCTCCTCGATCGACGCGGCCTCGTATCCACGCTCGGCGAACACGCTGCGTCCGATCTCGATCAGCTGTTCCCGCCGCTGCGTTCCGGTCATCCGGGTCCGGGCCGGTTTGTCCGCCGAGGGCTGCGGTGGTCGCGACATGTCGCCCAGCGTATCGGCCGGGTCCAGCTACTCCGGCGAGGCGGTTAGCACCGAGCGGGGTCGTCGTGCGAGGATCGTGGCGCACAGCGGACCGCCGGAGCCGGGGTTTCGATCCCGGGTGTCCTGCGAACCCGCAGGCAATCCGCCGTAGTGTAATGGCAGCACCTCTGATTTTGGTTCAGATAGTTCAGGTTCGAGTCCTGGCGGCGGAGCGAGCGGTACCACATCGAGTTCGACTTCGAGGGAGCTTCATGCCAACCGAGACCGCCGTGATCGTCCTCGCCGCCGGAGCGGGGACCCGGATGCGGTCGAAGACCCCGAAGGTGCTGCACACGCTGTCCGGCCGGTCGATGCTCGCGCACTCCCTGCACGCGGCGGCCGAGCTGGATCCGACGCATCTGGTGGTGGTCGTCGGCCACGAGCGCGAGCTCGTCGGGGCCGCGGTCTCCGCGGCCGCCACCGCGGTGGGACGCGACATCGCCACCGCGGTCCAGGAGGAGCAGAACGGTACCGGCCATGCGGTCATGTGCGGGCTCGGCGCCCTGCCCGCGAACTTCGCCGGGACCGTCATCGTCACCTCGGCCGACGTTCCGCTGTTGGACGGCCACACCCTGCACGGCCTGCTCGAAGAGCACCTGTCGGAACCCACCCCGGCCGGGGTCACCGTGCTCACCTTCGTCCCCGCCGACCCGAACGGATACGGCCGGATCGTGCGCAATGCCGCCGGCGATGTGATCGAGATCGTCGAGCACGCCGACTCGACCGCCGAACAGGCCACGATCACCGAGGTCAACTCCGGTGTCTACGCGTTCGACGCGGCCGTGCTGCGGGACGCGTTGACCCGGCTCGACACGAGCAACGCCCAGCGCGAGTTCTATCTCACCGACGTGCTGAAGATCGCCCGTCAGGCGGGCCGCGACGTGTATGCCGCGCAGCTCGACGACCCGGCCAAGGTCGCCGGCGCCAACGACCGCGTGCAGCTGGCCGCGCTCGCACGGCACATGAACCGCCGGATCCTGGAGTCCCACATGCGCGGCGGGGTCACGATCGTGGACCCGGCCACCACGTGGATCGACGTGGACGTCACGATCGGTCAGGACGCCACGATCCGGCCGGGCGTGCAACTGCACGGCCGCACCACGATCGGCGAGGACGCGGTGGTCGGCCCGGACTGCACGCTCTCCGACGTCACGGTCGGGGCCGGCGCGACGGTGATCCGCACCCACGCCGACGACGCGGTGATCGGTGCGGGCGCGACGGTCGGCCCGTTCACCTACCTGCGCCCGGGCACCGTGCTCGGCGACTCCGGCAAGCTGGGCGCGTTCGTCGAGGTGAAGAACTCCGACATCGGCGACCACACGAAAGTCCCGCACCTGACCTACGTCGGGGACGCGGACATCGGCTCGCACAGCAACATCGGGGCGTCGAGCGTCTTCGTCAACTACGACGGTGTCTCCAAGTCCCGTACCGTGGTCGGGTCGCACGTCCGGACCGGGTCGGACACCATGTTCGTCGCCCCGGTGCGGGTCGGCGACGGGGCGTACACGGGCGCGGGCACGGTGCTGCGCGAGGACGTGCCGCCGGGGGCGCTCGCCGTCTCCGGGGGCAAGCAGCGCAATATTGACGGTTGGGTCGAACGCAATCGACCCGGCACGGCGGCCGCCAAGGCGGCTGCTCAGGCACAGCAGCAGAACGAGAACACGAACAAGGACGGCGAAGAGCAGTGACCGCGAATTGGATCGACAACCAGAAGAACCTCATGCTCTTCTCCGGTCGCGCCCATCCCGAGCTGGCCGAGCAGGTGGCCAAGGAACTCGACATCCAGATCACCCCGCAGACCGCACGCGACTTCGCCAACGGCGAGATCTTCGTGCGCTTCGAGGAGTCGGTGCGCGGCTCGGACGCGTTCGTCCTGCAGAGTCACCCCGCCCCGCTGAACCAGTGGATCATGGAGCAGTTGATCATGATCGACGCGCTCAAGCGTGGCTCCGCCAAGCGCATCACCGCGGTGCTGCCGTTCTACCCGTACGCCCGTCAGGACAAGAAGCACCGCGGCCGCGAGCCGATCTCGGCCCGTCTGATCGCGGACATGCTCAAGACGGCGGGCGCCGACCGGATCATCACCGTCGACCTGCACACCGACCAGATCCAGGGCTTCTTCGACGGCCCGGTCGACCACATGCACGCACAGGGCCAGCTCGCCCAGTACGTGCGCGAGAACTACGGAACCGACAACATCTGCGTCGTCTCCCCCGACGCCGGCCGTGTCAAGGTCGCCGAGAAGTGGGCGGACGCCCTCGACGGCGCGCCGCTGGCGTTCGTGCACAAGACCCGCGACCCGCTGGTCCCGAACCAGGTCAAGTCGAACCGTGTCGTCGGTGACGTCAAGGGCCGCACCTGTGTGCTGATCGACGACATGATCGACACCGGCGGCACCATCGCCGGCGCCGTGAAGGTGCTCGAGGACGCCGGTGCCGGCGACGTCATCATCGCCACCACCCACGGCGTCTTCTCCGACCCCGCGGCCGAGCGGCTCGCGACCTGCGGCGCCAAGGAGGTCATCGCGACCAACACGCTGCCGATCCCGGAGGAGAAGCGGTTCCCGACGCTGACCGTCCTGTCGATCGCGCCGCTGCTCGCGCGCACGATCAAGGAGGTCTTCGAGAACGGCTCGGTGACCTCTCTGTTCAACGGCAGCGCGTAGCGGTCGGCGTAGGCTGTCGGACCATGGGGCCGACAGCCTTGATCACCGGCGCCAGTCGGGGTGTGGGCGCGGCCGTCGCCCGTGAGCTCGCGCCCACACACGACCTGATCCTCGGTGCATCCAGAGCCTCCTCGCTCACCGGAATTCTCGGCGAATTGCCCGGTGCGGCGGGGTGGCCGGTGGACCTGGTCGACCATGCGGCCGTGGTTCGGATGTCCGCGCCGATCACCCGGTTGGAGGTACTGGTGCATTGCGCGGCCGTGACCGAACTGTCGAGCGTTGCCGACTCCGATCTCGGCCAGTGGCGGCGCACCCTCGACTTGAATCTCGTCGCCGTCGCCGAACTGACGAGGCTGTTGCTGCCGGCCCTCAGGGCGGCCAATGGCCATGTGGTGCTGATCAACTCCGGGGCGGGCCAGTTCGTCAACCCCGGTCGCGGCGTGTACGCGGCCAGCAAGTTCGGCCTGCGGGCCTGGGGCGACGCGCTGCGGGCGGAGGAACCGGCTCTGCGGGTCACCTCGATCTTCCCCGGGCGAATCGACACCGACATGCAGCGGAAGAACGCCGAAACCGAGGGATTCGAGTACCGGCCGGAGCTGTATCTGACCGCGCGCACCGTCGCGCGCGTTGTGCGAAATGCGGTGGATACCCCGCGCGACGGACACCCCACCGAGATCGTCCTGCGCCCGTACCCGCATCCGCGCTAGTTCTTCCGCTCGTACGCGAGCGCCACGCCCTCCGCGATCCGTTCGAGATCCCGCGCCCGCAGGAAGTCCCGCAGGGACGTACCCGTGCACTCGGAGTCGACATTGGGCGCTTCCCGCCGGTCGACCACGTCGTCGAGGTGCACCGTTCGGAAGTCGATGCTGAATCTCGTCTTTCCCGACGTGTTCGGGACGGTCGAGTGCAACTGGTTGCCGGAGAACAGCATCACGCCGCCCGGCTCGGGAACGACCCGAATCTGAGGGTCGAGTTCGATCGGCTCCTCGGGCTTGGGCTGATCGCGGGTGTCGGAGTGGACGTGCTGCGCCGCGGTCGACCGGCTCGACCGGTTCCACTCGTAGTAGTCGTATCGGCGCGATCCGTTGCGCACACCCGTGTTCCAGTACCGAGGATGGAAGGCCATCACATTTCCGGAGACCACCGGATAGATCGGAATCCACCAGTTGATCTGGCAGAAGGGCGCCGAATACCAGGTGTCCCGGTGTGGGTGGAACGCGTACGAGATCCCCGCGGTCAGGTAGTCGTCGGAGGTCGACGTGCGCAGCCGGGGCACATCGAAGTAGGTCTTGTCGAGATCACACCCGAACTCGCCGAGCAGCACCCGGATCCGTTCCTTCGACGTCGGGTGGTGGATGAACCTCGGTTTGAGCTCCGCGAGCAGTGCGGAGAACTCTTCGACCGGCATCCGATATTGGGCCGTCTCGGGATCCAGCTCGTCGAATGCGTCGGCGATCAGCGCGCGGGCGTGCTCGACCAGCGCCACCGAGCCGGGACTCGCGGGGTAGGCGAACACGTGGCCGCTGTAGAGGTGCCGACGACGGGTGTCATCGTCCATCGTCGGATTCGAGAAGACGGTAGTCATCGATCCACCTCCTGCGTCGGTCCGGGGATTACCGGAAGAACCGACCACCGTGACGACACGTCACGCGCAAGCATGCTCCGTGGTCCGATCGCTGGTCAATGCTCCGGAAGTTGCGTGTGAGCACGCGGACAGGGCAGCGAGCACGCAGGTGACCCCACCGGAAACGGTCGATTCGGCACCCGAACACCGCCCGGTGCCGACTACCCTCGACTTGTGTCCGGTCGCCGGCTCCGCGTTGTCATCCTCGGGATCAATTTCGCACCCGAGTCGACCGGAATCGGCCCTTATACGACCGGCTTGGCCACCGGGCTGGCGGCCCGCGGGCACGACGTCGAAGTGCTGACCGGCTATCCGCACTACCCGCAGTGGCGAGTCAGCGACGGCTACCACGGGTTCCGTACACACGAGGTCCACGACAGGGTGCGAGTTCGCCGGTTTCGACATCCCGTTCCGCGCCGTCACTCTGCGATCGAACGAGCAGCGATGGAGTTCGTCTTCGGTCTGCAACTGCTCAGCACTCGATGGCGGCGGCCGGACGTCGTCGTGTGTGTCAGTCCACCGCTGCTCGCCACCATGCTGGCGACGACCCGGGTCCGCCTGACCCCGAACCGGCCGGCGCTCGGCCTGGTCGTGCATGACCTGTACAGCCGGGGCGTGATCGAGACGGGGACGATGTCGGGTCTTCCGGCACGAGCCGTGCGGACCCTCGAGTCCCTCACCACACGATGCGCGGACGGTGTCGCGGTCATCCACGACGGGTTCGCGACCCACCTCGTCGACGGTCTCGGTGTCCGACGAAACCGCGTTCGGGTGATCAGGAACTGGACCCATGTTGCACCCCCCGATCCGGCTGCGGCCGTGGCATTCCGCGCCGCACGAGGCTGGGCCCCCGACGACATCGTCGTCCTGCACGCCGGCAACATGGGTGCGAAGCAGGGCCTCGAGAACGTGATCGCCGCGGCACGCCTGGTCGGCCCGGCCACGTCTCGGGTTCGGTTCGTCCTACTCGGCGACGGCCACCAGCGGACGACCCTGGAGACGGCGGGCGCCGGGGTGCCGGCCCTGGATTTCCTTCCCCCGGTCCCCGAGAGCGACTTCCCGGCCGCTCTCGGCGCCGCGGACGTGTTGCTGGTCAACGAACGTCCCGGCGTCGCGCAGATGGCCGTGCCGAGCAAGCTGACCTCGTACTTCGCCTCCGGTCGCCCGGTCCTCGCCGCGACCGATCCCGGCGGCTTCACCGCCGGCGAGATCGACGAGTCCGGCGCCGGGGTGTGCATACCCGCGGGTCGACCCGACCTGCTGCTGCGCGAAGCCCTCCGCCTCGGGCGGGACCGTGAGCTGGCGGACCGGCTGGGCGCGGCCGGCCGGCGCTACGTGGCGGACCGGCTGTCCGCGAACGTGGCACTGGATCGATACGAGTGGTGGGTCGGGGAACTCGCCGCAACCCGGCGAGCCCGGATGCCCGAGGAGGCACCCCGATGACCCGACGCGCTCTCATCACCGGGATCACCGGCCAGGACGGCTCCTACCTCGCGGAGTTCCTCCTCGACAAGGGTTACGAGGTGCACGGAATCATCCGCCGCGCATCGACTTTCAACACCGGCCGGATCGACCACCTGTACGTCGATCCGCACACACCCGGGGCCCGGCTGTTCCTGCACTACGGGGACCTCGTGGACGGATCGCGCCTGGTTGCGCTGTTGGCCGAGATCGCGCCCGACGAGGTGTACAACCTCGGAGCACAGTCGCACGTCCGCGTCAGCTTCGACGAACCCGAGCTGACGTCGGAGTCGACCGCGCTCGGCACCGTCCGACTGCTGGAGGCGATCCGGCACAGCGGCTTGAACTGCCGCTTCTATCAGGCATCGAGCTCTGAGATGTTCGGGTCCTCACCGCCCCCACAGAACGAGAACACCGCGCTGCACCCGAGGTCGCCGTATGGCACCGCAAAGCTGTTCGCGTACTGGTCGACCCGGAACTACCGGGAGGCGTACGGGCTGTTCACCGTGAATGGCATCCTGTTCAACCACGAATCGCCCCGTCGCGGAGAGACATTCGTGAGCCGCAAGATCACGCGAGCGGTCGCCCGGATCCGGGCGGGACTGGATGCTCACGTGTACCTCGGCAACATCAACGCGGTGCGGGACTGGGGGTACGCCCCCGAATACGTCGACGGCATGTGGCGGATGCTGCAGGCGGACACCCCCGACGACTACGTCCTGGCCACCGGAACCGGCCACTCGGTGCGCGATTTCCTCGCCCTGGCCTTCGACGCCGCCGGCCTCGACTGGGAACGGCACGTCCGCTTCGACGACCGCTACCTGCGACCCGCCGAGGTCGACACGGTCATCGGCGACGCAACCAAGGCGCACGCGACCCTCGGGTGGAAGCCCCAGGTTCTCCTTCCCGAACTGGTGCGGATCATGGTCGAGGCGGACATTCGGGCGCTGGAACACGGCGGTACCCCCACCGTCGACTGTCCGGCGCTACCGGGGTGGCCCACCCGCACCGAGGCACGTCACCTCCGGTAGTCGTGCTGGTGATCGAGAAACCACTCGTACATCGATTTCACGCCCGCGCTCAGCGGAATCGCGGCCTGCCACCCGAGAGCGGTGAGCCGTTGCACGTCGAGAAGCTTGCGTGGCGTACCGTCCGGCTTCGTTGCGTCCCACCGAACCTCCCCGTCGAACCCGACCACGTCGGCGACCAGACGAGCCAGGTCGGCAATCGTGACATCCACCCCGGTGCCCACATTGATCGGCAGGGCGTCGTCGTATCGGTCGAGCAGGACGTGACAGGCAGCGGCGAGGTCGTCCACGTGCAGGAACTCCCGCCGCGGTTCGCCGGTTCCCCAACAGGTCACCTCGGACACCCCGGCACGGACGGCGTCGTGGAAGCGGCGGATCATGGCCGGGAGAACATGACTGTCCCCGGCGGTGAAGTTGTCGCCCGGCCCGTACACGTTCGACGGCATTGCCGAGATGTACGGCAGTCCGTACTGACTGCGAATCGCCTTGACCTGGAGTATCCCGGCGAGCTTCGCGATCGCGTACGCCTCGTTGGTCGACTCGAGCCGACCGCCCAGCAGCGCCTCCTCCCGGATGGGCTGCTCGGCGAACTTCGGGTAGATGCAACTCGAGCCGAGGAACAGGAACCGTCGCACGCCTGCCGAGACGGCGCTGTCCAGCAGGTTGAGCTGGATCCGCAGGTTGTCCGACAGGAAGTGGGCCGGCCGCGCGTCGTTCGCGGCAATCCCCCCCACTCGCGCGGCGGCGTCGATGACGACATCCGGCCGGGTCTCGTCGAGGAACGCAGCCGTGGCACCGGAGTCGCGCAGGTCCAGGTCCTCGGACGAACGGCCGATCAGATTGACGAATCCGTGCTCGGTGAAATACCGCCACAGTCCCGCCCCGACCAGTCCACGATGGCCGGCGATGTAGATGCGGGCGTCGCGCGATATCGGCTGAGCCGCCATGGAGCCATTGTTCCAGCACGTGGCCTGTGCGCCACCCTAGAATCGGGCGATGAGCTCTGGCGGGCGGCGAGCGTTCCTGCTCCGACTGGCGCGGGTGTGGGCGACTCCGCTGTGGTGGGCGGTCGGGCACGCCGGTGCCGCCGACGAGGTGCGCGCAGATGTGGCCTGGTGGATCGAATGCATCGATGACGACGCGCTGGCCGAGCTCGACGACTACTCGAGATTTGCGTATCTGGCGGGTGCACTCGGGGAATTCCGCAGTCTCGTCCACTATCGGCTTCGTTCCACCCACCCGGGTGCGAGGGCACTGCTGCGCAGGCTGTACCGTCCGGAACCCACACTGACCCTCGAGGCCGACCGGATCGGTCCCGCGCTGTTCATCCAGCACGGTGTCGCGACGATTGTCACCGCCGAGTCCATCGGCAGCCACTGTTGGATCAATCAGCAGGTCACCATCGGTCACAACGCGCGCGGACGCCCGACGATCGGCGACCGGGTCCGGGTCGGCGCCGGCGCCGTCGTGCTGGGCCCGATCACGCTGAACGACGGCGCCACCGTGGGCGCGAACGCGACCGTCGTCCACGACGTCGCGGCCGGGGACACCGTTGTCGCGCCGCTCGCGGGACCACTACCCCGAGACCCGTGACCCATCCCCCTCCGAACCGGCCGGCCTCCGATGCACCAGCACCGGCACCCACATCAGATCCGGAACAACCTGTGCCGCACCGACACCGAGCGCCGCGGCGCACACCACCCCGACCGCTCCCCACGGCCCGGCCAGTACAGCGCCCACGCCGAGACTGATCGCGGCCATGCCCGCGACGCAGCACGCCTGCCACCGCGCCTCCCGCGGCCTGGTCAGCAGCACGCTGGTCGGCAGGTGCAGCGCCTGCGCCAGCAGCAGAATCCCGAACGACAGTGCCAGGCCGGTCGTCACGACGATGCGCCCGCCCGACAGGATCGACGCGGTCCACGGTCCCAACGTGGTGAGTCCGGCCGCGGCGACGGTCGCCGCAACGGCGAACAGCGCGGTCACCCGCCACCACATCCGTGTGGTCTCCTGTCTGGCGCCGCGCCGCTTGACGAAGACCGGCCAATACGCCATCCCGGCGGTCGAGAGCACGGCCCAGCAGGCGCCGTACATCTGCGCGACCAGCGCGTACCTCGAGAGTTCCTCCGCAGTCGACAGGTGGGAGAGCAGTATCCGTCCGGTCTGCAGCCCCACCGGAAGCCCGACCCCGACGAGGAACAGCCACAGACTGCCTTCGAGCAATCGTGTGTGGGTGCCGCGAACCCGGGCGAAGGCCGAGCTCCCGAGACCGGACAAGCGCAGCGCCGCCGTCGTGCCGAGCACGTGCCCGATCAGTACGCCGACGAGGGGTGCGAGCGCGTACCAGATGCCGTGGACTCCGAACACGGACAGCGTGAGCGTGACGCCCAGGGTGAAGGCCGCGTTGCTCATCATCACCAGGGTGGCCCAGTGATTCCGGTCCATCCCGATCAGGATTCGTAACCCCAGGCCGGCCGGAATCGTCAACGCGAAAAGCACTGCGGCGGCGGTGATCGCCCAGCGGTCGTCCGGGCCGGTCGTCATGCCGACGAGGGCACCCCAGCCGTCCATCGCCATCACCACGCACGCGACGGCGCCCAGCCCGGCGGCGACACCGAAAAGCACCCGGTACGCGCGGCGGATGACGTCGACCGCTGCGGGATCGCGGTTCGGCCCGCTCAGTCGTGCGCTCGCGCTCAATACCACCGCACCGATCCCGAGGTCCGCGAACGGGAACAGCAGAGTGACGGTGGCGACGAGCGAGACCAGTCCGTACACCGCCTCGCCGGTCTCGCGCACGACGACCGCCGTGTTCACCAGGCCCAGCACCGCCACCACGGGAGTGCCGAGAATCCGGTACACCGTCGCCCTGACCAGTGCCCGCTGTTCCTCGGGCGCCAAGCGACCGGACTCGACCGTCATGTGCGACGGACCTTCAGGATGACGATCCGAACCGCGCTCAACAGCGCGTACGCGACGGCCCACGGGCCCGGCCGTCCTTCCCGCAGCGCCGTCACGACGGCACGGCGGACTCCCCTCAGGGATCGGGCGGAGACGGCCGCACTGACCGGACTGGTGCACAGGTAGTCGCCGCGGATCCGTGGCGACTCGCCGCCGAGGTGCCGCAGCCCCCAGTCGAGGTACTCGTCGGTCCGGTCGCGGGTGCTTCGAGACAGGGACTCGCCGCCCACGTGATAGGTGCCGAGCGGCTCGGGCAGCTGAACGAGCCGTACCCCGGGCATCGCGGCCTGCACTCGCAGCAACCAACTCGGTTCGTCGTGGGGCGCGTCCCCGTCGTCGTCCCACCGCACCTCACGAGCAAGGTCGGCGGGAAAGCACAGCGTCGACGTCTGGAGCATGGCACCGCCGAATCTCAGGTCGGTGAACCGGAACAGGTACTCGGCGACGGACTGGTGACACCGCACCAGCCGTCGCGGCCAGATCCGCCGCGTGCCACCACACACCACCTCCGCGCGGGACGACGCAACCCATCGACCGTCGGCGCAGGGTCCGACCGCAGCGAGCTGCCGTTGCAGCTTGTCGGGTCGCCACTCGTCGTCGTCGTCGAGCAGTGCGATCACCGCACCGGTCGCGGCGTCGATTCCGCGCTGCCGGTGCGGCCCCGATCCCGCTCCCGGTGGGGTCCGGAGTTCGACGATCCGCTCGTCCGCGGGCAACCGCAGTGGCACTTCGGTGTCGGCCACGACGAGGATCTCGGCGACTCCGTACGTCTGATCCAGCACCGACTGCACCGCACGCCCGAGGGTCGACCGGCCGACCGTCGGGATCACGACACTGACCCGCGGCGGCCATGGCGCACCTGTTCGCCCGGTCATGGCGGCGAGTCGATGCGTGCCCGCCCGGAGAAGTGTCCGGCCAGGTAGAACAGGGCGATGCACGCGTACACCGGGAGACTGTTGTAGTTCCACGGCTCGTACGCCAGGTCCCAGATTCCCTGAACCGCCACGGTGACCACCAGAGGCATCCACCGTCCGTAGCGGTCGCAATTCCACACCAGCGCGATGCAGGCGATCAGCAGCCACACCGGCAGCAGAACCGCGAGCACACCGCCCTCCGCCCACGAGCCGAGCAGGACGGAGTGCATCGCCGAGTACTCCATCGGAGGCAGCCGCCAGTACGTGTCGAACGGGAACGTCGGCGCGAAACCCATGCGGACCGCCAGGTGCTCGGCCGCGGTGTACACCTCCGGTGTCAACCTCTGGGCGCTGCCCCAGCCGAGCAGGGGACGCTCGAGGATCGCGGTGAGCGTCATCGGCGGCTCGGTGCGTCCCGCGAGCAGGATCGGAAGTCCGGTGGACTGCTGCTCGATGGTCTTGTGCTGCAGGACCGGGCCGAACAGCCCCGTCCGGGCGGCGATCGGCATCAGATATGCGAACAACAATCCGAAGCCGGCCACCCCCGCGTACTGCCACCCCCGGGCGATTCGGGACCCGAGGACGGTCCGGGTTCCCACGACCACACCGGCCACCAGGCACACCAGCGCATGGGCACGGAAATTGAGTGCGAGACTGACCAACCCGAGGACGACGAGCAGCGCGGGCACGGCCAGACGCGGCACGGAGCGGATCTTCGTCATCGCGAACAGCAGCAGAATGGTGACCGCAGGCGCGATTCCGTACTTCCACAGGTCGAGGAAGCTTCCCGTGTGCGTCAGTTCGATACCTCGCACCAGAAAGAAGATCACGGTTCCCGTGGCGATGCCCGCCAGCGCGGCGGCAATCGCGTCCACCGCGCGCCCGGTGATCACGGTCAGACCGATGAGATAGAGCGAGAAGGCCGCGGGTGCAATCGAATTCGGCCAGAGGAAGCTGACATGGTTGACGACGCACGAGGCGATGAACGAGAGCCATCCGAGCGCGGCGAGCACCAGTGGTGTCAGGTCGGGGCCGCGATGGGTCATCAGGAGGAACGCCGGCACCAACGCCAGGCAGATCAGCGACAATCCCGTGACCGTGAAGTTTGCGATGGGCACAGCGGTACTCGCGCCCGACGCGAACACCGCGATCTGCGTCAGGCTCGCTCGGTGGGACCGCTGCTGCTCCGCGTAGGTCCGGTGCCCGGCACTGCCCATAACCTCACCCCTTCACGACGCCTCGGGCTGACCACGAGTGAGCGGGGCTGACCTCACACGATAGCGGCTCTTGACACACCCGGGGCCGGATCTCGTAGCGTTGACTGCTGAACCGGCCGCTCGCGGCGGGGGGAGGTGCGCATGACCGACGTGCGATCGACGAGATCGTTGGCTGCCCTGCGCGGACGTTCCTACGACAAGGGTCGAGGAATCCTCTCCCAGGTGCTCTGGGTCGCGACCTCCACGCTGTTGTTCACCCAGGTGTGGTGCCCGAATCGGGTGCGGTGCGTCCTGCTGCGCGGGTTCGGCGCCGACATCGGAACCGGGGTGCTGATCAAGCACCGGGTGAATGTGCAATGGCCGTGGAAGCTCTCGATCGGACACGACTCGTGGATCGGGACCGGAGTGGACCTCTACGACGTCGATCGGATCGTGATCGGTTCGAACGTGTGCATCTCGCCGCATGCCTACCTCTGCACCGGCAGCCACGACCGCCGGTCACCGGTGTTCGAGTACGACAATGCACCGATCGTGATCGAGGACGGCGCCTGGCTGTGCGCCAGGTCCGTCGTCCTGCGAGGTGTCACGGTGGGCGCCAATTCGGTGATCGGCGCGACCTCAGTGGTGTCGACGGACATCCCAGCCGACAGCGTGGTCCGACCGCCGCGAGCGAGTGTCACCCCGGGCTGAGTGCCGTGCGGATCCTGCAGGTGGTAACCCTGGTCAGCCCCGACGGCGCGTACGGCGGACCGGCCCGGGTGGCGCTGAACCAGTGCACGGGACTGCGGCAGGCCGGATCCGAGGCGCTGGTCGCGGCCGCGACCCGCGGCTATCCGACGGTTCCGTCCGAGGTCGACGGCGTCCCGGTCCGGCTCTTCCGATCCCGGACGCTGGTGCCCGGGACCGGATTCGCCGGCCTCGGCGCGCCCGGTCTGTACCGTTGGTTCCGCAGCCACCACGGCGATTTCGACGTCGTCCACATCCACTTCGGACGCGATCTCGTCGTGCTCCCGGTCGCCGCGGCGGCGCGGCGACATCACGTCCCCTACTTCCTCCAGACCCACGGCATGGTCGCGCCCAGCGACCACCCGCTCGCACGACCCCTGGACTCGGTGTGGACCCGCAAGGTGCTCCGGGACGCGGGCGCGGTCTTCTACCTGACACCCGACGAACGCGACCAACTCGTCGCGGTCGGTGGCGATCGACTCCACCTCGTCCCCCTGCACAACGGCGTCCCGTGCCATCCGCGCGGAACCGTCGGCACTGGTGCGACCGAGGTGCTGTTCGCCGCGCGCCTGCACGCGCGGAAGTGCCCGACCACGTTCGTGCGAATGGCCCGGCTGCTACTGGACGAGGGCTGGCAGGCACATTTCACCCTGGTGGGCCCCGACGAGGGCGAGGGCCCCGCGGTACGAGAGGCGATCGGGAGCGAGCATCGGATCGTCTGGGAAGGAGCCCTCGACTCCTCCGACGTTCCACGGCGGATGGCGGCGGCGAGCGTGTTCGTCCTGCCGTCCGTGCGAGAGCCCTACCCGATGGCCGCACTCGAAGCGATGTCGGTCGGACTCCCGGTCGTCGTGTCGAACGACTGCGGCCTCGCCGCGACGGTCCACCGCGCCGCGTGCGGGATCGTCACGGCCCCGACCGTCGGCGCGATGGCCGACGCGGTCCGTCACCTGCTCGCGGACCGACCCCGCGCCCGGGAGATGGGCGAGCGCGGGCGATCGATCGCACGCTCGGAATTCGGCATGGACGGCGTGGTGGCGCAACTGTCGGCGACCTACACGGATCTGATCGGGGCTCGGTCGTGACGGCGCGCGTGTCGCGGGCCATCGCGGCGACGGCGACGGCGACGGTCCTCGTCCTCGTCACCGCCTTCGTGACGGCGTCGATTGTCGCGGGCCGCGACGGCGCGGCGGCAGTCCCACATCGCCTGCGGGTCGCGGTGGTCGGCGACAACTACACGGCGGGTGTTCAGAACCGGGCGGTCTGGCCGACGTTGATGGCCCAGCGCACCGGATGGGAGGTGTCGAACTTCGCCCTACCCGGCACCGGATACGTGGCCGACGGCGCGGGCGGGCAGGCGTTCACCTACCAGGTGGACCGCGCGAGGGCCGCCGCACCCGACGTGATCCTGGTGTTCGGGGGGTTGGAGGACACCGGCCTGCCCGAGACCGGGTCCGTCAGCGTCGGAGCCACCGATGCGATCAACAAGATCGTGCTCGGCGGCGAACGGGCTCTGATCATCGGCCCGCCGTGGTACCAGGCCCCCGCACCGGCCGCGGTGACCGGGGTGTCCGATGCCGTCGGCGAGGTCGCTCGGGCGGCCGGCGCGCCGTACCTGGACGCGGCCCATCCGCCACTGCTCACCACCGACCTGATGCAAGCCGATCTGAGCTGGCCTTCCGATGCGGGACAGGCCGTGCTGGCAGACCGGATCGCGGACTGGATCCGATCGATGGTGATCCGATGATGCGCTGGCGGGATCTTGCTCTGGGGGCGGCCGCCCTGACCACACTCGTCGGCGCCGCGGTTGTCCTCGGCCCGGACGTCGCCACGCCCGGCCACACACCGAACGAGGCGGCCGGGCCGACCACCGACTCGGTGACGTCCGACACCGCTACGCCGATGTCCGCGCTGTTCATCGGGGATTCCTACACCGTGAGCAGCAACTTCACCGAGCTGTCCTATGTGTGCCGAGCCGCGGTCCAGATGAGATGGAAGTGCGACGTGTCGGCCATTCCCGGATCCGGCTACATCAGCGGCGGTGAGGCGAATCGGTTCCCACTCGCCGGCGAGCCCGGGTCCTCGACCTCGATCCCCGAACGAGTCCCGTCCCTGGCCGCGGAATACTCGCCCGACGTGGTCGTCCTGGACGGCGGACGGAACGACCTCTTCCCACCTGCCGAGGACGTGGGCAAGGCCATGGCCTACACACTCGGCGAGGCCCGCCGCGCCTGGCCGCACGCCACACTCGTCTTCCTCCGCCCTCGCTACCTCGTGAACCCGGGTGACAACCTGGGGTTCGACGACGACTTCATGACGCGACTCGAAGCCGACCCCGCCGCCGCCGGCGTGGTGTTTCTCGATCCGATCGCCGACCCCGAACTCGCCGGCCGGGACACGTCCGACCTGCTTGGACCGGACCACCAGCACCCGAACTCACTCGGTGAGCAGCGTCTCGCCGACGCGTTGGTGGCCGCGCTGCGGGCACACGGTGTCGGGGTGTCGCCGTGACCGCCACCCTGCGCGCGTACGCGCGCATCCTGCGTGATCGGTGGCGGCTGGTGGCCGCGACCACGGTCGCGACCGCCGCCGCCGCCGTGGTGGTCCTGCTGCTGGTTCCCCCGCTCTATCGGTCCGGGTTCACCGTCTTCGTTCGAACCCCCGGTGAGGTCAGCCATGTGGAGGACGGCGGCGACAGTTACGCCCAGAGCCGTGCACAGTCGTACGCGGCGTTGGCGCACAGCCCCGGTCTCGCCGGTCGCGTGCTGGAGAACCTCGGAATCGACACCAGCCCTGAACAGTTCGCCCGCCACGTCACCGCGACGACCCGTCCGGGAACCGTGTTGATCGACGTCAGCGTTGCCGCCGCGAACGCCCAGGACGCGCACCTCGCGGCGGCGGCGTTCGTCACCGAGTACGCGGCAACCGTCAAGTCACTCGAATCGGTGCCCGGATCGGTGCTGCCTCGCGCCGAGCTCGTCGTGGTCGATCCGCCCGGGGCGCCCACCCCGGTGACGGTGTGGGGCCCGCGGGCATCGGTTCTGCTGGTCGGTGCACTGGTCGTCGGAGCATTGCTCGGCGCACTCGCAGCAGTGCTGCGTTCGCTGTTCGACCGTTCGATCCGCGATCCACGTGATGCGGCGTCCGTGACCGGACTCCCGGTCCTGGGGACGGCCGGAGCGTCGGCGGCCGGCTCGGCCGGTCCGGACGTGCGGCTGATCTGGCAGCGGCTGCGCGCGCTGCTCGACGAGCCCGACCACGGCGTGGTCGCGGTGACCGACGCGGGCCGCGGGAGATGTGCCGCAGCAACGGCTCTCGATCTCGCTGGCGCAGCACACGCGAGGGGCGACGTCCCGATCGTCGTCGACATCGACCTCGCGTCCCCGGATCCGACGCTCCTCGGCGGCGCTGACCGGCCCGGTGTGGCCGACATCCTGCTCGGCCATGCCACGGTGTCCACCGCGATGACGGAGGGCCCGCAGGGATCGACGCTGGCCGCGGGGCGGGAATCTGCACGGCATCCCGGCCTTCTTCGGCGCTCCGATCTGTCCGTGCTGCTCGAGGAGCTGCGCACGGGCCATCAGTGGGTGATCCTGGTCTGCCCGCCGCTGCTGTCCGGCGCTGTCGCGACCGACGTCCTGGGCGACTGCGATGCGATCGTCCTGACCGTTGGACACGGGATCACCACCGAAGCGGAGTTGCGCGAGACGACGCAACTGCTGCCGACCCGGCCCGCGGCCGGTGTCGTGATGTGTGGAGGGCCGCGCTCGCGCGACGTGACCGAATCCGGTGACGAGGACCTCCGGGAGAGGACGGGTGCGAGGTGAATGCGACAACGTTTGTCGGCGCGGTCCGGCGCCACTGGATCCTGTTCACGACGGTCGTCGTGGCGTGCGTCGGCCTCGGCGTCGGCGCGTCTCTTCTCGCGCCGACGAGGTACGTCTCGACCACCCAGCTGCTGGTGTCGTCCCATTCCGGCATCACCGCGACGACCTACGACGATTCCTCCGTGGTGTCGGGTCGGGTCAATTCCTATGTCGCGTTGCTGACCAGCGACGCCGTCAACCAGCGGGTGGTCGACGCACTGAAGCTGCCGGAGTCCGCGAAGGACCTCGCCGCCAACGTGAACGCCACGATCGTTCCGCCCCGTACGGCGGTGATCGACGTCTCGGTGTCCGACACCTCTCCGGACCGAGCCCGCCTGGTGGCCGACACGCTGGCCCGCGAGTTCGTCTCCTACACCGAAGCGCTGGAGGCCCCGGCCGGGGTGGACGGGCAGCGCATTCAGACCACGATCGTGTCGACCGCGAGCGACCCGCGCGCGAGCGTGCCGGGACCCTGGGTGTTCGCGCTCCTGGGCCTGGCGACCGGCGTGGTTCTCGGGTCGGTCGCCGTGTGGATCCGAACCGCGACGGACCCGATCGTCCGCAGTCCGGAGCGGGCAGCAGGCGTGTCCGGCCTGCCCGTGATCGGAACGGTTGCCGCGCTGCCCACCACCCGGCAGGACGGCGAGGGGTACCTCCGGTTGCGGACACGGTTGCGCTCGGTGTCCGGCGATCGCGCCGATTCTCGCGACGAGGCCCGCGTGTGGTTGATTTCGAGTGCCGCGGGAGAGGCGACCGAAGCGTCCGATGTGGCGTCGAACCTGGGGAGTGCTCTCGCGCGATGCGGAGACCGCGTCCTGCTCGTCCGGGCAGCGAACACGGGCCGCGACGACACCGATCCGGGACTGTCCGACGTCCTGACCGGCTCGGCGGCGATCGACCGAACGATTCGTGTCGGGGCCGACGACCGTCCGGACGTGTTGCCGGCCGGGACCGAGACCGAGGCGTACGAGCTCCTCGTCGGGGCCGACATGCACGGCCTCGTCGCCGGGCTGCGCGACCGGTACCGCCACCTCGTCGTCGAGACCGGGCCGGTGTTGTCGACGCCGGCCGCCGAGGCGCTGAGCGAGTACGCCGACGGCGCGCTCCTGGTGGTGGTCACCGGCACCACCCGCCGTCGCGACCTCGCCGCGGCCGTCGACCGGCTCCGCTCGGTCGACGCCGTCCTGACCGGGATCGTGATGTGTACCGCGGCGCCGGTTGCTCGTGCACCCGAGGCGGACCTGCCCGACGAGACCGGCCCCGTCCCCGAGACCGCAAATACACTGCGTTCATGACCGTGTTCTCCGGGATACCCGTCGCCGCGCTCGACTTCTACGAGGACCTCGAGGCGGACAACAGCAAGAGTTTCTGGACCGCGCACAAGACGGTCTACGACGAGTCGGTGCGGGCACCGATGGCCGCTCTGATGGAGGAACTGGAACCGGATTTCGGCCGCGGAAAGATGTTTCGGCCGTACCGTGACGTCCGGTTCGCGAAGGACAAGTCCCCGTACAAGACGCATCAGGGCGGGTTCGTCGAGACCTGCCCGGGCGCCGGCTACTACGTGCAGGTCGACGCGCGCGGCCTGTTCGTGGCCGGCGGCTGGTACGCGGCCGCCCCGGCGCAGCTCGCCCGCTACCGCGACGCGATCGACACCGAACTGCGCGGCGGCCAACTCGAGAAGATCACCGCCGACCTGGCGGCCGCGGGCTTCGAGATCGGGGGCGAGACCCTCAAGACCGCGCCGCGCGGATTCACCGCGGACCACCCCCGGATCGACCTGCTGCGGCACAAGTCGCTGACCGCGGGCTTGCTGTTCGCCTCACCCGAGTGGATCGACAGCCGTCGCACACTGACGGAGGTCCGCACCCGGTGGGACGCGATGCGACCGCTCGTCGAGTGGGTCACCGACGTGCTGGGGACGTAAACCGCGACGAAGAGCGGACCGAGCTGACACCATCGACGGATGGCCACCATTCGCCGCGTCGGTGTGTTGGCAGTGCTCGTCGGTCTCGTGGCGTCGTGCGCCGGGGCGGACCGCTCGGCGCCACCGGATCCGGCGGAACAGGCTCAGACCGACGCGGTGGTGCAGGTGGTACGGGACACGATGGCCGACGCGCACCTGAAGTCGGTGATCGTCAGTGTGTCGGTGGACGGCCGCGACGTCGTCACCCGGGCGTTCGGCGACTCGATGACCGGAGTGCCCGCGACCACCGACATGCACTTCCGCAACGGTGCCGTCGCAATCTCCTACCTCTCCACGCTGCTGCTGCAGTTGGTGGACGAGCAGAAGGTGACCCTGGACGACAAGGTGTCCACCTGGCTGCCGGAGATCCCGCACGCCGACCGGGTGACGCTCGGCCAGCTCGCCCAGATGACGTCCGGCTACGTGGACTACGTGATCGGGAACGAGCCGTTCCAGGCCGAGTTGTACGCCGATCCGTTCCGGCAGTGGAACCCACAGGATCTGATCGCGTTCAGCACCTCGCAGCCGCTGCTGTACGAGCCGGGCACGAACTGGAACTACTCGCACACCAACTACGTGATCCTCGGGATGGCACTGGAGAAGATCACCGGGAAGCCGATGACCGAGTTGATGCGGGACAAGGTCCTCGACCCGCTCGGTTTGACGAACACCACCGATCCGGGGACGCCGGCGATCACGGAACCCGCGCTGCACGCGTTCAGCTCGGAGCGCCGCGAGGCGTTGAAGATCCCGGCCGGCGTCTCGTTCTACGAGGAGTCGACCTTCTGGAATCCGTCGTGGACGCTCGCCCGCGGCGCGATCCAGACCACCGACATCCACGACCTGCTCGCCAGCGCGGTCGCGATCGGCAGCGGCACGCTGCTGTCGCCGGAGTCGTACCGGAAGATGACGTCGCGGGACCTGTACGGCAAGACCACCGCGCTCCCGGGGTGCACGACGTGCGCGCCGATGTCGAACGCGTACACGTACGGGCTCGGTCTGGTGATCAGCGGCAACTGGCTGTTGCAGAACCCGCTGTTCGCCGGGGAGGCCGCCGTCCAGGCATATCTGCCGTCGAAGAAGGCGGCGATCGCGGTCGCGGTCACCTACGACCAGGCGGCGTTCGACCCGGCGGGCAACTACACGAACCAGGCCGACACGCTGTTCCGCAAGATCGGTGCGGTCATCGCCCCGGACGACGCCCCGCCGATGCCGACCAGGTAGTCGGATCTGGTTGTGCGACAAGAGGTTGCCTGCTCACGACACCTCACCGAACGCAAGCGAACATGAGATTGATCACGGCGGGAGGCAGAATCCCAGGTGGGGGTGGAGCCGGTGCAAGGAGGCATGACGGTCTGCTTTATTCTCATGCGTCGTGATTGACGCGCAGACTCTCGATGTCCCGGCCGAAACCACGAAGATGCAGACGGGCCGGCCCACATCGCGAGGTACCTGGGTTCCCGGAGCGTGCGTCTGGTGCGGCGACGATGATGCGGTCGAGATGTACCGCAACGAGCCGCGGTGCGGCACCTGCCGCGAGAAGGAAGAAGTCATCGAGGGCGCGCGCCGGTTCCTCGGCATGTACGGTCTGCGTCCGCTCGGCGGCACCCTGCAGTCCGACGACGAGGAAGAGCGCGAGTGGCGCGTCAACGCCCGCGACGCCCGTCAGGTGCTGAACCAGATCAAGCTCGCGACGCCGCCGGACCCGGCGCTGGTCCGCAAGGCACTGCGTCCGCGTGCCGCCGCCGTCGTCGCCGAGTCCGCCGGTGCCGCACCCCGACCCACGACGTCGAGCGGTTCCGCGTCCGCGGCGCGCAGCACCCGCCCGGCAACCACGCCTGCGCCCGCGCCGGTCCGCTCCGATGCCGTGGATCTCGAGGAGATCCAGTCCCGGGCGCTGGCGCTGCTGGACCAGATGGCATCGATCGACACCCAGCTGGCGCAGGTCTCCGAGCAGTCCGGGCTCGCCGCGCGGGCCCGCCGCAGCGACCTCGAGAAGCAGAAAGCGACGATCATGCGCACCCTGGGCGCGCTCGAGAAGGCGCGCCTGAGCGCCCAACGCTGAGGCACGATGGAGCGGTGACCATCGAGATCCGCGACGCCCGCGAAGACGACCTGCCCGGAATCCTCGACATCCACAACGAGGCGGTCCGCAACACCACCGCCATCTGGGACGAGGAGACCGTCGACGTCGACGACCGCCGTTCCTGGCTCGCGGAACGGCGACGGCAGGGCTTCCCGGTGCTCGTCGCGGTGTCGGCGGGCAAGGTCGCGGGATACGCGTCGTACGGGGTGTGGCGGGCCAAGAGCGGATACCGCCACACCGTCGAGAATTCGGTGTACGTCCATCCCGACCACCACCGCCGCGGCGTCGCGTCCGCACTGATGACCGAGCTGATCTCCCGGGCGCGCGCGGGCCGGGTACACGTGATGGTCGCGAGCATCGAGTCCGGCAACGCGGTGTCGATCGCCCTCCACGAACGGTTCGGGTTCGAGGTGGTCGGGGTGATGCCCGAGGTGGGGATCAAGTTCGGGCGCTGGCTCGACATGACCTACATGCAGCTGATCCTCTGATCCCCTACCAGACCTCGGACGGATCGACTCCCAACCGCTGCGCGTAGCGGTTGTTGAGGTCGTCCCAGCCGTAGTCGCGCGCCCGGACACCGACGATCGGGCCGAACGGTGTCCCCGCGAGCAGGGCCTCGAGCACGTCGAAGCAGAGGTGCCATCCCGCTGCGAGTGCGGACGCCATGCCCTCCGCGCGGGAGCGCTGCGTCAGCACGACCCGCGTACCGCCCTCGGTCGGGGTCAGCTCCCACGCCAGTTCGTCGGGGCCCCACTCATGTTCGAGCCGTCGATCCGTTTCGGCGACCCGGACGACGACGGGCAGCGTCATCTCCGGGTCGCCGTCCTCGGTGAGCATCGTGATGACCGCCGCGCCGGTGCTGCCGAGGTCACGGTCGGCGGTGTAGGGGGTCCAGCGCGCCAGCATCGCCGGATCGGTGATCGCGAACCACGCCTGTTCCACCGAACACGGCAACACCCGCGGGAAGACGACAACGGTGTCGTCACCGTCGGCACTCACCCGAACGTCGGACAGGGGGCCGGGTCGGTACGGCGACTCGCTCATGCCTCGATCTCATCAAGGCGAGCTCGTCCGGGCAACCGGCCCGCAGGCCCGGCGGGCGGTCCACGGCGCGCCGGTCGGGGGCGTGCGGGTCGGCCGGCGGGGTCGCCTCCGCCGGCCGACGGGCACCTGCCTCAGCGACGTGGGCGGCCCCGGTCGAACTCGGTGCCGCCCCATACCCCGGACTGCCTCGTGACGACGGCGAAATGGGCGCACTGCAATCGGATCGGGCACTGCCCGCAGACGGCGCGGGCGTGCGTGAAGTCGTCGGCCGGGTACGGGAACCAGCTCTCGGGGTTCGGGTCGGCACGGCAGGCGGCGTCTCGCCGGCGGGTGGGGTCGTCGAGGTGGAGCGCGGTGGTCACGGTTCTGTTTCTCCTTCCTACAGTGCGGCCAGGCGACGCCAGATGCGCTGTTGCGCCTTGTCGATGTGGCCCGGCACCTTGGGTTCCCACAGCAGGGTCATGCCGGCCTCCTCTGGGGTGCGGTCGGCCTTGCGCTGGTTGCAGGTCCGGCAGCACGCGACGAGGTTCGACCAACTGTTGGTGCCGCCCCGGCTTCGCGGGAGGACGTGGTCGATGGTGGTCGCGACCGGGCTGGCGCAGTAGGCGCAGCTGTTGCGGTCCCGGCGGAACACCCCGGCGTAGCCGGCGCGGCTGCAGTCGGTGACGGTGCGCGCGTAGGGCACGTAGACGTACTCGAGCAGTCGAACCGTCACCGGAAGCGGGATCACGGTGCGCTGGGAGCGGATCGGGACCGTCGGGTCGTGGTCGGCGACGGACTCGGCGGCGCCGATCGCGAGGAGGGTGACCGCCCGTTCGGCGGGCACCTCGCACAGCGCCTGGTAGGTGAGGTTGAGCACGAGGACTCGGGTGCGGTGCCAGGTGCGGGCGTCGACGGTGGCCGGAAGGGGTCGGGTGTGCATGGAACTCTCGTCACTGGTTCGCGGGCGGGTGCGGCACCGGGAACCAGCGGGTTCACGGGCACGTCAGGGGGTGGGCGACTGCTCCAGGCAGGTGCCGGAGCGATACGACATCGGCTGTCGAATCAGTGGTGACCACAACGGCATTGCGGGATGCTTCGGCGGCACACGCATGTCCGGCTCCTTTCGGTGACGAGTGCGGGCGGTGCGGGATCGCCATGGTGGCACGCGACGCCGCCGGGACGCATCCGAATATTCGCCGATGCGCCCGGCACGTCGCAGTTCGTCTGCCACGCGATCGACCTGGCGGGTGTCGTGGATCGTGACGGCGGCGAGGGCGGTCGTCCACGCGGGAGGCGCGGGCGAATGTCCAGGATGCGCCGGAGGTCGACGCTGTCTAGACGACGGGGTCGGCGTAGCGCCGGAGAACACTGTCCGGCAACAGGTCCCGGTGAGTGGGAAAGGCCCTACAAGGCCGCACGCGCCTCGAATATCAATTACTCGTGCACCTGAGACGTGCATCACAACCCCCCCCACTCACAAGGAGAACTTCAATGGGCTCTTCCCAGGACACCCTCGGCACCCTCAAGACCATCCAGCCGTACCTCGGCGTTGCCACCGGCCTGATGAGCGGCGTCGGCGCACTGGTCGGCCTGACGCTCCTCGCCTCCACGGCCTCCGCCGCCTGATCCCCACCGGGCCGGCTCCGCTCGCACGAGCGGAGCCGGCGACCGGTTCGGCCCGAACAGACGGAGACCCGCCGCACGCCCGGAACGGGCAAAACGGCCGATCACAAGGTGTCCAGTCGGCGAATCACAAGTGTCTCCGTCGTTACCTGTTACAGAACATTGATATCTATGACCAGGATTTTCCCATATAGTGATACACATCGTTATTGAGATGTTTCGTTTGTGGTACCAATGAAGTCGACGCATGAGACGTGTGTCACCCCCACCCTCGAAACAACAGGAGTACGACAATGGGTTCTTCCGCCAACAAGACCGACCTCGCCACCTACCGCAACCTGATCGGCATCGGTGCTGGCGTCCTCAGCGGCCTTGGCGCTGTGATCGGCGTCATGTCGCTCTCCGCCTGATTCAGACTTCGATTCGGCCGGATCCGTCTACGCCCCCCTCATGCCGACGGATCCGGCCGTTCGCGTCATCTCACCCGGTCCGCGAGCACGAGCGCGAAGCGCTCGCGCCGATCGGTCCACACCCGGTCGCTGCCGAACCCCGCGGCGTCGAGCTCCTTGCAGATGCCCTCGACGCGGAACTTCGCGGAGATCTCCGTCCGCATCTGCTCCCCTTCCGCGAACGACACCTCCAGGTCGATCGCAGGCACCGTGACCGTCATCGGTTCGGTTGCCTCCAAACGCATCTCAATCCACTCGTTGCGCTCGTCCCACAGTGCCACGTGCCGGAACCGCGACGGGTCGAAGTTCGCTCCCAACCGGTCGTTGAGCACCGAGAGCACATTCAGGTTGAACTGCGCCGTCACCCCGGCCGCGTCGTCGTAGGCCGGCACCATGACCGCCGGATCGGTCACCAACCCGACACCGAGCAGCAACTGCTCCCCCTCGTCGAGCACCTCGGCGACGGACCCGAGGAACTCGGCACGCTCGTCGGGCACCAGGTTCCCGAGTGTCCCCCCGAGGAACGCGATCATCCGTCTCCCGCCCCGTGGCAGGTTGTGCAGGGTGTCGGTGAAGTCGCTGACGATGCCGTGCACCTGCAGCGACGGGAACTCCCGTGCCAGCTGGTGCACCGCCGAGTCCAGCGCCGCCACCGACACGTCCTGCGGCACGTACCTTTCCAGCGTGCCGTGCTCGGTGAGCGCGCCGAGCAGCAGCCGCGTCTTCTCCGACGAACCCGACCCGAGCTCGACGAGGATCTGCGCGGAGGCCGCCTCCGCGACGTGTGTGGCGCTGTCCCGCAACAGCTCCCGCTCGGTTCGAGTCGGATAGTACTCGGGTAGCCGGGTGATCCGGTCGAACAGCTCGCTGCCACGGGCATCGTAGAACCACTTGGGCGGCAGCGATTTCGCCGCCGCCGACAGGCCCGCGCGGGCATCGGACCGCAGGTTCTCGTCCAACTGGCCCTGCGACAGGTGCACCTCGACAGTCGGTTCGATCACGACGACTCCTCCCCATACGACACCGGCAACTCGGTGATCTCCAGATGACCGGGCCACGCCTCGACGGCGTGCCCGTCGGGTACCGCGAGCCAGCCGTCGCGGTCGTCGACCGGCTCAGACGCGACCAGTGCGCTCACGTCGTCGACACGCACCGCCAGCGAGTGATCCACCGCGGTGGCCCAGACCCCGGTCCCGTCGCCGAGCAGCAGGTTCAGCCGGGACCGCGGCGCCGCCGCGATCGCCTCCCCGACAACGGCACGCAGTGCCTCTCCCGGTGTCGACGCGCCGAGGCGACGACGCACCAGGGTCCACAGCAGGGCCGAGTCGGTCAGCGCAGGCATCCGGAGCAACTCCACCGCGGGCAGCCACTCCGCGAGCCCGGCCACCGAATCCGGCCACCCGTCGATCCTGCCGTTGTGGCTGAACGCCCACCGGCCGTCGACGAACGGCGCACACGCGTCGCGGCCCAGCGGCATGCCCTCGGTCGCCGACCGGACCGCGGCCACCACCGCAGTGGACCGGACCTGGGTCAGCACCCCGGTCACCGCCGGATCCGACCAGATCGGACGCTCGTCGTGGTACCCGACCGCATCAGCGCCGTCGCCCTCGCCGGGCCACCACGCCACCCCGAACCCGTCGGCGTTGATCGTGCCGCCGCCGCGCATGTCCCGCGGCGCCCACGACTGCCGGAACACGCTGTGCGTCCCGCCGGTGAGCACCTCGGAGACCGTCCGCGACGGACCGAGGTACGCCAGGTGCCTACACATCTGCCTCGCCCGGGGCCACGTCTCTCGCGCACCGGAACCCGGCGAAGATCTGCCTGCGGACCGGGTGGTCCCAGTTCCGGAAGGTGCCGCGGCAGGCCACCGGGTCCGTCCCGAAGGAACCGCCCCGCAGCACCTTGTAGTCGCCACCGAAGAAGACCTCGGAGTACTCCCGGTACGGGAAGAACGAGAATCCCGGATACGGAAGGAAATCCGACGACGTCCACTCCCACACGTCGCCGATCAGGTGGTGCACCCCGAGCGGTGACGCACCGTCAGGATAGGCACCGACCTCGGCCGGTTCGAGGTGTCGCTGTCCCAGGTTCGCGTGCGCGGCGGTGGGTTCGGCGTCTCCCCACGGAAATCGACGCGACCGCCCGGAGGCCGGATCCCAGCGCGCCGCCCGTTCCCACTCGGCCTCGGTCGGTAGTCGCTTGCCCGCCCAGCGCGCGTAGGCCTGCGCCTCGAAGTAGCAGACGTGCACCACCGGCTGATTCGGGTGCAGCGGGACGACCCTGCCGAAGACCCGGCGCCACCACGATCCCGAGCCGTCCCGCTGCCAGAACTGCGGTGCGTCCAGGTCCGCCGACCGGCGGTGCGCCCACCCCCGTTCGCTCCACAACTCGGGGCGGTCGTAACCTCCGTCGCCCAGGAACTCGAGGTACTCACCGTTCGTGACCGGTGCTGCGTCGATCACGAACGCCGGCAGCAACACCCGGTGCGAGGGGCGCTCGTTGTCGAGCGCCCACGGATCGGTCGACGTCCCCATCTCGAACTCTCCACCGGGCACGATCACCTCCGCCGGCAGCGCGGTTCGCGCCGCCGGCGCCGCCGGCGCGTCCAACACCGCCGGGCCGGTGCGCAGCTGGTGGGTGGCGAGCATCGTCTCGTCGTGCTGCTGCTCGTGCTGGGCGATCATCGCGAACGCGAATCCGTCGCGTTCGAGCCGCCGACCCTGCAGCGGCGACCGGTCGAGAACGTCCCACGCCTTGTCCCGCACCTGCGTCACGTAGCGGCGCGCCTCGTCCGGATTCAACAGCGGCAGTGCAGGCCTCGTGGATCGTGGGTGCGCGAACGCGTCGTACAGCTCGTCGATGTCGCGGCGCACCGCCTCACGGCCACCGACATCGCGGACCAGCCACAGCTCCTCCTGGTTGCCGATGTGCGCGAGATCCCACACCAGTGGGCTCATCAACGGCGAGTGCTGGGCGACGAGGTCGCCGTCGTCGACGCAGTCCGTCAGTGCACGGCTACGGTCGCGGGCCCTGGCGAGATCCGTTGCGAGTCGCTCGCGAACCACCTCCGGTGCGGTCATCGATCCGCCTCCTCCGTCACGGTCCGGCCGCGTCGACATCGGCCGGCCGCCCCCGCCAGTTCCTCCGCGAAGGAACGCGAGACCGACGCCGCCAGATCCAGCAACTCCGTTGCTGCAGTGCGTAGTTCGGCATCACGCAAGCCGCACTCGGCGGCGTCGCGCCAGCGACCGGTGGTGCCCGCGGCGAGCGCCGTCGCCTCGCTCACCGTGCCGGGGTCACCCAGCAGTGCCGCGAGGGCCGCGATCGGGACGTGCCACCGACTCCGCGGCTGCGCGTCGAGGTAGCGCACCTCGAGGTGCCCGGCGGCACGGACCGGCGGAAACAAGGTGGTCAGGTGGTAGTCGAGGTCGGCACGACAGGGTCTGCGTCCGATCACCGAATCGAGGTCGCCGGCAAGCCAATCCGAGAACCGGACCTCCACCGGGAGCGACCAGTCGTCCGAGTCTCGACCGCACCCGCCACGCACACACAGCAGGGGCGCGTCGAGCGCCCACCGCGCGTAGTCTCCGATCGGATCGGTCAGCGGTGGCGGTTCGGTGCGCCCACGGTCGAGTTCGAACCAGGCCCGCATCCGCTGGGATGCCCAGTCGCCGAGGGGGATTCCCCGCAGCCGCGGCGAGCAGGCGAATGCCGCCAGCAGAGCGGGGCCGACCGCGTACAGGGCGGTCCACCGGGCGGCGACCTCGGCCGCGTCGGCCCCGGCGTCGACGCTGACCTGGGTGGCGGTCGTGTTGCACATCATCAGCCGCCCGAACGGGCCGATCCGGTCGAACCACTGCTGCATCGCGCGGTATCGCGGCGCCGGAAGAATTCGTTCGGCCGGCCGGCCGGCGTCCGCGGCGGCGTCACTGGTCCCGATCCCGGCCCGGTCCAGCAGCGACCTGAGTCGCCGGGAGTCGGCGTCGAGCGCGGCGCACAGCTCCTCGGCCGAGGCCAGCGGACGACTGGAGAGTTCGATCTGCCCACCCGGTTCGAGGGTGACGGTGCTCCCCGACGGCAGCGGATGGGCGGGGGAATCGGGATCGACGGAGGTGGGTGCATGTGGACCGAGTGCGGCCGCGAGGTCCGCGGGCCGGGGACGTCCCCCGTCGCGGGTGGTGGTCAACCATTCCAGTTCGGCGCCGATCAGCCGCGGCGGCCCCAGCTTGAAACAGACCCCGCCGACGTACGCCTCCGCCGCGGCCCGGGTCGTGAGCCGCGCGGATCTCATCTGCGTTGCCATGGCCATCGCCGTGCTCCGATCGTAGGACGGCACTTCTACGGCTGGTACGGATCACATGCTGCACGCTGGCACCGACAGTAAACCGAGACCGCCGACCCTGTCACGCGGACGGGCAGCGCGCCCCGTGTCACGTCGACCGGCGCAGCGCCCGGGTCACGTCGACGGCGTAGCGTCGAGCGCGCACGTACCGACCGCGACCGGGAGGCACAATGCTCGATCAGGATCGCGTCCGCGCCGACACGCCCGGATGCGCCGGCCAGGTGTTCCTGGACAGCGCCGGGTCCTCGCTCCCGCCGACGGTGGTCGTCGAGGAGGTCGTCGCCCACCTGCGCCGGGAGGCCGAGATCGGGGGCTACCGGGCGGCCGCCGAACGCGCCGACGACCTCGCCGACGTCAAGGTCGCGCTCGCGCAGCTGCTCGGCGCCCGGGCCGACGACCTGGCGCTGGTCGAGAGCGCGACCCGGGCCTGGTCCGACTTCTTCTACGCGGTGCCGCTGACGGCGGGCGACCGGATCCTGATCAGCGAGGTCGAGTACGCCAGCAACGCGATCGCCGCGCTGCAACGCGCCCGGACCACCGGCGCGACCGTCGAGGTGGTGCCGTCCACCCCGACCGGCGAGATCGACGTCGAGGCGCTGCACCGGATGCTCGACGAACGGGTACGGGTGGTGTCGCTGGTGCACGCCCCGACCAACGGCGGCCTGCTCAACCCCGTCCGGGAGGTGGTCGAGCTCGCGCACGGCGTCGGGGCGCTGGTGCTGCTCGACGCGTGCCAGTCCGTCGGACAGGTCCGCGTCGACGTCCACGACCTCGGGGTCGACGCCCTCTCGGCGACCGGACGCAAATGGCTGCGCGGCCCCCGCGGCACCGGGTTCCTCTACCTGCGCCCGGAGCTGGCGCAGACGATGGAACCGGCCGCCCTCGACCTGCACGGCGCGCAGTGGGCGGAGCGGTCCGGCTACCGGCTCGCCCCCGACGCCTCGCGGTTCGAGTTCTGGGAGTGCTCGGTCGCGGGCCGGCTCGGCCTCGGCGCCGCGGCGCGCTACCTCCTCCGCCTCGGCATCGACGAGGTCGAGGCCGCGGTGTCGGCGCGGGCCGAGTTCGCCCGTACCGAACTCGCGGCCCTGCCCCACGTGACGATCCGCGACCTGGGCGGCCACCGCAGCGGCATCGTGTCCTTCACCGTCGCCGGGGTCGACCCCGGCGAGGCCCGGGAAGCCCTGGCCGACAACAAGATCACCGTCACCGTCAGCGGCCGCGGTTCCACCTACGTGGACATGACCCGACGCGGCCTCGACGGCGTGCTGCGGGCATCCCCGCACTACTTCAACACGTTCGACGACCTCGAACGCCTGGTCGCGGCTGTCGCGGGACTGGCAGGCACGTGATCGACGCGGGAAGAAGTTTCCTTAGCGCAAAGGTTCGGTGAAATCAAGTGTTGACTGACACGGTGTGCGTGAGATTACATCTGAGCTATCAATCTTTAAGGGCTTAAATAAATGCCCTCCGCACCTCGTGAGGAACACCATGACCCTGGTAGCACCCATGGCTAGTACCGCCGAGATGATCAGTGCCCGCCTCGAACGCCTGCCGATGAGCCGGTGGCACATCAAGGCGCGCGTCATCGTCGGCGCGGTGACCTTCTTCGACGGCTTCGACCAACTGATGATCGCCTACTCGCTGCCCGTGTTGATCCCGAAGTGGAACCTGACCCCCGCCGCGGTGGCCTGGGTCATCGCGATCGGCGGCATCGGGATGCTCGTCGGCGCCCTCGGCGGCGGCTGGCTCGCCGACCGTGTCGGCCGCCTGAACGTCATCATCGGCTCGCTCGCGCTGTACGGGGCGATGAGCCTGGGCATGGCGTTCACCCATTCGCTCGCCCTGTTCCTCGTCTTCCGGTTCGTCCAGGGCATCGGGCTCGGCGCCGAGGTACCGGTCGCCGCGACGTACATCGGCGAGATCACCAGGGCACACAAGCGCGGCCGCTTCGTGCTGATGTACGAGGTGATCTTCCCGATCGGCCTGGTCGCGTCCGCTGTCGTCTCCGCGTGGATCGTGCCCCGCTACGGCCACCAGGTCCTGTTCGCCCTCGGCGCCCTTCCGGTACTGCTGCTCCCCGCACTGTTCCGCCTGCCCGAATCGCCCCGCTGGCTGGCCGCCCGGGGCCGGCCCGACGAGGCGAACGCGGCGATGACTCGGATCGAAACCGAGATCACCGAGCGCCACGGCAAGACCCTTCCCACCCCGCAGCCCCTCGCCGCCGCCGTCACCGACACCAGCCGTGGCCGATTCGTCGAGGCATTCCAGGGCGTCTACCTGCGCCGGACCCTGATGCTCGCGGCGATCTGGGCCAGCGCCTACTTCGTCAACTACGGCATCGCGTCGTGGCTGCCGACGCTGTACACGAAGGTCTTCTCGCTGAGCGTCGACAGCGCGCTGCACTACAGCATCCTCACCACCGTCGCCGGCCTCGTAGGCTGCGTCGTCGTCGCCCTGCTGATCGACAACCTGGGCCGGCGCATCTGCATCACCGCGTCGATGGTGCTGTGCTCGGCGACGCTGTTCCTGCTCGCCGCGACCGGGACCGGCTCGGCCGTCACCGTGCTGCTGTGGTCCGCCGGGGCCGCGCTGTTCGTCTTCGCCGTCAACATGGCGCTGTACGTCTACACCGCCGAGCTGTACCCGACCCGGATGCGCGCCATCGGCTGCGCGATCGGCGGCGCCGCCGGCCGCATCGGCATCATCGTCGGGCCGCTCGTGGTCGGCCGGATCCTCGGGGTCGGCGGCTCGCTGGCCACCG
Organism: Rhodococcus olei; assembly: GCF_039540555.1. Classification (NCBI taxonomy): domain Bacteria; kingdom Bacillati; phylum Actinomycetota; class Actinomycetes; order Mycobacteriales; family Nocardiaceae; genus Rhodococcus; species Rhodococcus olei. The sequence goes on from NZ_BAABFB010000007.1 coordinate 107,771, forward strand.
TGTTCGCGGTGTTCGGCGCGGTCGCGCTGATCGGCGCCGTGATCGTCGGCGTCTTCGCCGTCGAGACCCGAGAGAAGACCCTCGAGGAGATTTCCCAGTGACCACCGTCGACACCACCACCCGCACGGACCTGGCGTTCGTCCCCGTGACCGACGAGATCCTCGTCGGCGGAACCTGGCGCCGGGGCACCGGCCCGGCCTTCACCGTCACCGACCCCGCCACCGGCGACGCCCTGCAGGTCGTGCACCAGGCCACCGCCGACGACGTCGACACCGCTGTCGCCGAAGGCCACCGTGCCGCCACCGATCCGTCCTGGCGCGGGCTCCTCCCCCACGAACGAGCCCGGTACCTGCACCGCATCGCCGACGCGATCGAGGCGAACTCGGCGCGACTGGCCCTGCTGCAGAGCTACAACACCGGCAAGACCGTCACCGAGACCACGGCCCTGGTCGGCAGCGCCGCCGGCACCTTCCGCTACTTCGCGGCCGTGCTCGAGACCGCGGACGAGGGCCTGACCACGCCGCGCGGCAACTACCTGACGATGAGCGTGTACGAACCGATCGGGGTGGTCGGTGCGATCGCCCCGTGGAACTCCCCGGTGGCCAGCGACGCGCAGAAGATCGCACCGGCGCTGGCCGCCGGCAACGCCGTCGTGCTCAAGCCGGCCGAGTGGACGCCGCTGGTCTCGCTCGAGCTGGCCCGGCTGATCCACGAGACCGGCCTGCCCGCCGGGCTGCTGTCGGCGCTGCCCGGCAAGGGGTCGGTGGTCGGCGACGCGATCGTGACCCACCCGAACGTCGGCAAGGTCACCTTCACCGGCGGTACCACGACCGGTCGACGGATCGCGCATGCCGCCGCCGAGAAGCTGATGCCGGTTTCCCTGGAGCTGGGCGGCAAGTCGCCGACGATCGTGCTCGACGACGCGGACATCGAGGCCGCGGTCGCGGGCGTGATGTTCGGGATCTTCTCGTCCACCGGGCAGAGCTGCATCGCCGGCTCCCGGTTGTTCGTCGACCGCGCCGTCCACGACCGGTTCGTGGCGCGCCTCGTCGAGCGGACACGGCAGTTGCGACTGGGCCCGGGCCGCGACCCGCGAACCCAGGTCGGGCCGATGGTCCATCGCGCACACCGGGATTCGGTCGCCGCCTACGTCGAGCGGGCTCGTGTCGAGGGCGGCCGCGTGCTGTGCGGCGGCGCGAGCCCCGACGGCGAGCTGCGCGGCGGTGCCTACTACCTGCCGACCGTGATCGACGGCCTGCCCAACTCCGCACGCACCTGCCAGGACGAGATCTTCGGCCCGGTGCTCGTGGTGCTGCCGTTCGACGACGAGGCCGACCTGATCGAGCAGGCCAACGACTCGGTGTTCGGCCTGGCCGCCGGGATCTGGACCCGCGACTACCGCCGGGCGTGGCGGCTCGCGCGCCGGCTCGCGGCGGGCACGGTGTGGATCAACACCTACAAGAGGTTCTCCATTTCCACTCCGTTCGGCGGAGTCAAGGAGAGCGGGCTCGGGGTGGAGAAGGGTCGCGACGGCATCCGTGCGTACTCGCGTCAGAAGAGCGTGTACCTCGGACTCGACGACGGCCCGGACACCTGGGCCGACTGAGCGCGAGGAACCGCCCTTCCTTTCGGCCCGCGGGTCTTCACACCCACATATTTGAGCGCTAAGATATTGAGATATAAGTCACCTGAGGAGTCCGACATGACCCAACCCATAGCCCGGCTGCGGCGCCTGCGCTCGGTGGAACTCCGCACCCACGCCAGCGCGGCCTCGACCGACTTCTACTCCGAGGTGTGGGGCCTGCAGGTCGTCGAGCGCGGCACCGAGGGGGCCTGGCTGCGCGGCACCGGCGACCAGCACCACGCGCTGCAGCTCACCCAGGCCGAGCGCAACGGCCTGGGCCGCATCAGCTTCGCGCTCGCCACGCCCGCCGAGGTCGACGAGGCCGCGCGCCGCGCCGACGCCCTCGACATCCCGGTGATCAGCGGTCCCGGCCCCGTCGACGACGCCGGCGGCGGCTACGGTGTGCGGATCGTCGACCCCGAGGGCCGCGTCCTCGAGCTCGTCGCCGACACCCTCGCCGTCCCCGCGCTCGGCCGCGACGACGCCGTCCCCGTCGGGGTCACTCACGTCGTGCTCAACACCGTCGACATCGACGCGGCCGTCACGTTCTACTGCGGCGTGCTCGGCATGCGGGTGTCCGACTGGTCCGAACACCAGATGGCGTTCCTGCGCTGCAACTCCGACCACCACTCCATCGCGTTCAACCAGGCCCAGTGGACGTCGGTCAACCACGTCGCGTACGAGATGCCCACGGTCGACCACTTCATGCGCGGTATCGGCCGCCTGCGCCACCACGGGGTGCTGCCGTTGTGGGGGCCCGGCAAGCACGGCCCCGGCGACAACACCTTCTCCTACTTCGCCGATCCCGGCGGACTGGTGTGCGAGTACACCTCCGGCATCGCGCAGGTCGACGAGGACCGCTGGCTGTGCCGGGTGTGGCGGCGCGTCCCCGAACTGTCCGATCTGTGGGGCACCGCCGGTCCACCGTCGAAGCAGGTGCGCGAACACATGGCCGGCGTCCCCGACCCCGGATTCTCCGCGCTCGCGGAGCCGGCGTCATGACCCGCGTCGTCGAGGCCGGGTCCGGACCGGCGCTGCTCATGCTGCACGGAATCGGCGGCAGCTCGGACAGTTTCGCCCCGCAGTTCGGCGGACTGGGCAGCGCGTTGCGGCTGCTGGCCTGGGATGCCCCCGGTTACGCCGGAAGTCCCGACCCCGACCGCGAACAGGATCTCGACGACTATGCCGACACGGCGGCGGCGATCATCCGCGACCGGTGCGGCGACGCCGGCGCCCATGTCCTCGGCATGTCCTGGGGCGGGGTGGTCGCCACCCGGCTCGCGCTGCGCCACCCCGGCCTGGTGCGCAGCCTCATTCTCGGATCGTCGACCGTCGGATCCGGGGCGAGCGCCGACGGTGCCGCGAAGATGCGTTCCCGCGCAGCCGATCTCACCGAGTCGGGCGCCGAGGACTTCGCGACCCGGCGCGCGCCGCGGCTGCTGTCCGACCAGGCGCCCGCGCAACTGGTGCACCGTGCCACGACGATCATGGCGGCGGCGGTGCGGCAACCCGGATACGGCTACGCCGCCGAATCCATGGCCACCACCGACCACAGCGGGAACCTGCCCGAGATCGACGTGCCGACGCTGGTGTTGTGCGGCGACGCCGACACCGTCACCGGTGTCCCCGCGAGCCAGGTGCTCGCCGGCGGCATCCCCGGCGCAGTGTTCGTCACCATCCGCGGTGCGGGACACCTCGCCAATCAGGAACGGCCCGAGGCGTTCAACGCCTGGACCGAATCCTTCGTCCAGATCACCGAACGACTTCGCAACCACTGACCCTGACGAGCAAGGAGCACCACCATGACACTCGAGTACGCCACCGCGGATCTGAAGGACTTCACCGACTCCCTGATCCTCACCAAGGACAGCCGGCACGAGGACTGGGACACCCTCGGGTTCCAGGCCAAGGCCGGCGACCAGTTCCGCCGCGCACAGATCCGCTACGTCGGCTCCGGCGCCACCGGCAACCACGACAACGACCGGCGCACCATCGCCTCCCGCGGCTTCACCTTCTCGAACATGCTGCTGCCGCCCGGCGCCGAGGGCCCCGAGCACACCCACCACGATGCCGAGGAAGCGTTCTTCGTCCTCGAGGGCGAGATCGAGGTCGGCGTCCACCGCGACGGCGTCGTCGAGACGCGCACGCTCGGCTACCGCGACATGATCGTCGTTCCCGCCGGGGTGCCGCGCAGCCTGAAGAACAACGGCACCACCGACGCCCTGTTCTGCGTCATCATCGGCGCGCAGAAGCCCCAGGTCCCGACCTACCCGGAGACGTCGGCGATGCACGGCGTCACGCGGGACTGACCCGATGACCGCGCGCACGATCGTCGTCACCGGCGCGGGGCGGGGCCTCGGCCTCGCCATCGCCCGGCGGCTCGGGGCCGACGGCACGGCCCTGTGGCTCGCGGACGTCCGCGCCGACTGGGGCGAGGACGCCGCGGCGGCGCTGCGGGCCGACGGCGTCACCGCCCGGTACGTGCACGTCGACCTCGCCGACGCCGACTCGGTCGCCGAGATGGCCGAGACCGTCACCGCCGACGGCCCCCTCTACGGCCTGGTCAACAATGCCGCCCTGGCGGACGGCGTGGGCGGCAGGGCGATCCACGAACTGGAGATCGCGGAGTGGGACCGGGTGCTGAACGTGAACCTGCGCGGCACCTTCCTGGTCAGCCGGGCCCTGGTGCCGTCGATCATCACGCACGCCGAGACCCACGGCACGGGCCGCATCGTCACCATCGGATCCGATGCGGCGCTCTACGGTTCGCCGCGACTGTCGCACTACATCGCCTCCAAGGGCGGGGTCGCGGCCCTGTCCCGGACGATGGCCCGGGACCTCGGCCCGTACGGCATCACCGTCAACACGGTGTCCCCCGGACTGACCGAAAGCGAATCGGCACAGTTCGTTCCGGAGCACCGCCACGACCTGTACCGGATCAACCGGGCACTGACCCGCCCGCAGCGGCCCGCCGACCTGGTCGGTGCCGTCGCCTTCCTGATGGGCGACGAGGCGTCCTACCTCACCGGGCAGCAGCTCGTCGTCAACGGCGGATTCGTTCTGCACTAGAACAGCATTGGAGGACCAGGTCGTGGACCTGCAACTGAAGGACCGTACCTACCTGGTGACCGGGGGCAGCTCCGGCGTCGGCCTCGCCACCGTGGCGATGCTCCTGGCGGAGGGCGCCAACGTCGTCACCTGCGCCCGGGACGTGGACCGGCTGCGCGCCGCGCTGACCCCGTTGCCGGGCAGCGACCGGGCGCTCGGGTTGGCCTGCGACGTCCGCGACCCCGACGCGGTCGCGGCGCTCGTCGAGGCGGGCCGACAGCGGTTCGGCGGGCTCGACGGTCTGGTCAACAATGCCGGCAACTCGCGGATGAAGCCGCGCGCCGAGGCCACCCTCGACGACTGGCGCGACGAGTTCGACCTGAAGTTCTCCAGCGTGCTGAACTCGGTGGACGCCGCCCTGCCGCTGCTGCGCAAGTCCGACGCGGCCGCGATCGTGAACATCTCGGCGGTCCTCGCCCGCCAGCCCGAGACCCGCCTGGTCACCACGAGCGCCGCACGCGCGGGCCTGCTCAACCTCAGCAAGTCGCTCTCGATCGAACTGGCCGGCGAGGGCATCCGGGTGAACTCGGTGGCACTGGGTCTGGTCGACACCGGTCAGTGGCGGCGCCGCTACGAGGCGTCCGGCCACGGCGGCAGTTTCGCCGAGTGGGAGGCCGAGATCGCCGCCGACCGCGGCATCGGGCTCGGCCGGTTCGGCCACGCCGACGAGGTCGCGTTCGTCATCACGACCCTGCTCTCCCCCCGCTCGTCGTACGTGACGGGCACCAGTATCGACGTGTGCGGCGGTGTCGCCCGTTATGTCTGAAAGGAACACCATGACCACTCGGGGCAACGGCGGGGACCTGCTGGTCCAGGTGCTGCGCGAGGCCGGCGTCGACACCGTCTTCGGCATCGTGAGCGTGCACAACCAGCCGCTCGTGCAGGCCGTCGGCAAGCACCTGCGGTTCGTGCCGGTCCGGCACGAGGCGACCGCCGTCAACGCCGCCGACGGATACGCCCGGGCCACCGGCGGACTCGGCTGCGCGCTCACCAGCACCGGCACCGGTGCCGGCAACGCCGCCGGCTCGCTGATCGAATCCCTCAGCGCGGGGACGTCGGTGTTGCACGTCACCGGCCAGGTCGAGTCCCGCTACCTCGGCTCCGGCCGCGGGTTCATCCACGAGACGAAGGACCAGCTGGGCATGCTCGAGGCGGTCTCGGCGCACGCCGCGACGATCCGCGACACCGACAGCGCAGGAAAGGCGCTGCGTGAGGCGGTCGCCCACGCACTCGCGACACCGGGCGGCCCGGCGAGCATCGAGTGGCCGATCGACCTGCAGTACGCCGAGCACGACCTCACGCCGGCCACTGCGGCGGAGCAGGAGTCGCACCCGGCCGACGAGAATCAGCTGGCCGCCGCGCTCGCCGCGCTGGCGCGGGCCCGTCGTCCGGTGATCTGGGCGGGCGGCGGCGTCGCCCGCGCCGGCGACGCACTCGCCGAACTCGTCGAGCGCTGGGGTGTGCCGTTGCTGACCAGCAACTCCGGCCGCGGCGCCGTGCCCGAGGACCACCCGCTGTGTATCGGTAACTACGGCTCCTCACCGAAGGGGCGCGCGCTGCTCGCCGACGCCGATCTGCTGCTCTCGCTCGGCACCCACTTCCGTTCCAACGAGACCGGCGACTACTCGATCCCCGTGCCCAGCACGCACGTTCAGGTCGACGTCGACGCCGCCGCCCCCGGACGGGTGTTCCCCGCGGACCTGCCGGTGGTCGGCGAGGTCGGAGAGTTCCTCACGGCCGCACTGACTGTCGAGGGGCTCGGGTCCGCGGTGGAGAGCGAGTGGACACACCGCGCCCGCGAGACCCGCGAGCAGGTGCGGGCCGCCCAGCGCACCGGCCTCGGCGACCACGCGGTGCTGTGCGACGCGGTGCGAGCGGCGCTGCCGCGCGACGCCGTGGTCGCCCGCGACGTGACCATTGCGTCGAGTTCGTGGGGCAACCGCCTGCTCCCGATGTACGACCCGCGCAGCAACGTCTTCCCCCGCGGCGGCGGCATCGGGCAGGGCCTGGGCATGGCGATCGGCGCGGCCGTCGCCGACGAGACGCGGCCGACGCTCGGACTGGTCGGCGACGGCGGGTTGGCCGTGCACTTCGGTGAACTGCTGACGATGGCGCAGGAGAAGCCGTGGCTGGTGCTCCTGGTCTGCAACGACGGCGGGTACGGCGTGCTGCGCAACATGCAGGCCGGGGCAGGCGACCGCCCGTACGCGGTGGACCTGGCGACCCCGGACTTCGCGCTGCTCGCGCAATCGATCGGGGTCGCGTACCGCCGGATCGGCGCCGCCGGGGAGGCGCACGCGACGCTGGCGGAGGCGGCCTCGCTGCACGAACCGGTGATCGTCGAGGTGGACCTCGCGTCGTACGGCGAGATGCCGGCGCCGTTCACCCCGCCGGTGACCGTTCCCGGGCGCTGACCTCGACACCCGACGCCGAACGGACCATGCGATGCATGGTCCGTTCGGCGTTTCCGGGATCCGTAATAGGGTGTGGCGTGGATAACATCTTAGTGCTAAAGTATTGAGCACTGAAGGAACTCACTCCGGAGGAAGTCCCATGACAGACACCGTCGACCTGCTGGTCCGCCAGATGCGAATCGAGTCCTCCGGCGTCCTCTCCCTGCGCCTCGAGCATCCACGCGGCGAGGCCCTGGATCGCTGGACCCCGGGCGCGCACCTCGACCTGCACCTCGGCGGCGGTCTCGTCCGGCAGTACTCACTGTGCGGCGACCCCGACGACAAGGCCGGCTACCGGGTCGCGATCCTGCGCGAGCCGGACGGCCGGGGCGGATCGCGCCGGGTGCACGACACGCTGCGGCCCGGCGACACCGTTCCGGTGAGCCTGCCGCGCAACAACTTCGAGCTGCTTCCGTCCCCGAGGTACGTGTTCGTCGCCGGCGGCATCGGCATCACCCCGATCCTCGCGATGATCGTCGAGGCGCAGCGGGCGGGCGCCGACTGGGAACTGCACTACGGCGGCCGCAGCCGCGCGACGATGGCGTTCCTCGACGAACTGGCCCCCCACGAGGGCCGCGTCCACGTCGTCACCGAGGACACCGACGGCCTCCTCGACCTGCCATCGATCCTCGGCACCGCCCGTCCCGGCACCCTCGTGTACGCCTGCGGCCCCGAGGGTTTGCTCACCGCGGTCGAGTCGTACGCGGGCACCTGGCCCGACGGCGCGATCCGACTCGAACGGTTCAAGGCCAAGGAGCGCCCCGCCGCCGAGGGCGACGGCGATCAGCCGATCACCGTCGTGTGCGAGCAGTCCGGCGTCTCCGCAACCGTCGACCCCGACCGGACGATCCTCGAGACCCTCGAGGAGGCCGGTGTGGACGTCCCCAACTCGTGCCGCGAAGGCATCTGCGGGACCTGCGAGACCCGCGTGCTGTGCGGCACCCCCGACCACCGCGACTCCCTCCTCACCACAGCCGAAAGGGAGTCCGGCGCAACCATCATGATCTGTGTCTCCCGCGCCCGCTCCGCCGAGCTGGTGCTGGACATCTAGGAGGAAACCCGATGAGTCAGTATCTCGTGGTCCACCAGACCCGCACGGCCGACCCGACCCCGTACGAGCGCAAGCTCGCCTCCGCGATCGAGTCGGTGTTCGGCACCGGGGTCCATCACCTGGACGGAGTCGTCAAGGGGCTCAACGAGACCGGCGTGTATGCCCCCGACGGACGGGCGTGGACGCCCGACACCTTCACCGCCGAGATGCGACGGATCGGAGCGTAGGACGATGGTGAACCGACTGCAGCGCACTCCCCTGACCGGCGACGAGATCTTCGCGACCGGCATGCGCAACCAGTGGCACGCCGTGTGCCCGTCGCACTTCGTCGAGCCCGGCGGCATGAAGCGGCTGCGCCGGCTCGGCGAGGACTGGTTGCTGTTCCGACAGTCCGACGGCACCCTGCGGATGCTCGCCGACCGCTGCCCGCACCGCGGCGCCCCGCTGTCGCAGGGCCTGCATCTCGGCGACCGGGTGGCCTGCAAGTACCACGGCGTCCAGGTCGGCGGCGACGGCACGGTGCTGTCGGTGCCGGGCATGCCAGGCTGCAACCTCGAGGGCAAGCAGCTGGTGACCAGCCTGCCGGTCCGCGAGGTCGCCGGCGCCGTCCTCGCCTGGTTCGGCACCGATCCGGACGCCGAGCCCGCACCACTGGATCTTCCGGATCCCCTTGTCGACGAGGATGTCTCGGCGTTCCTCTGCTACGCGGAGTGGTCGGCCCCGTGGCGGTTCGCGCTGGAGAACCTGCTCGATCCGATGCACGGCGCGTTCCTGCACCACGAGTCACACTCGATGTTCGGCGGCGAGACGTCCGCGAAGTTCCGCATCCGCGAGACGGACCGCGGCTTCTTCTTCGAGAAGACCGATCAGCGCGGCGTGAACTTCGACTGGGTCGAGTTCTGCCGCACCGGCGCCGACTGGGTGGACCTGGAGATCCCCTACCCGCCGACCGCGGGCCCGGGCGGATCCTTCGGCATCGTCGGCATGGGCACCCCCATCGACGCGGAGAACACCGCCGTCTTCTTCTGGCGGTACCGCCGGGTGCAGGGCTGGGAGCGGGACGTGTGGCGGTTCCTCTATCGCACCACCCTCGAGGAGCGGCACTGGGAGGTTCTCGAACAGGACCGCGTCATGCTCGAGTCCATGGCGGCCGACGCGGATCAGGCGGAGAACCTCTACCAGCACGACCTGGGCGTGATGCGGCTGCGCCGCCTCTACCGCGCGCAAGCCGACGCGCAGGCGCGGGAGCTGGCCGGGTCGACGAGCTGACACCACGAACCGAAGGGGCGCCACCGGATCCGGTGGCGCCCCTTCGGTTCGGTCGCGGGGTCCGTCAGCCGTCGGCACCGCGGACGATCGACTCCTCCAGCCTGCGCAGCAGGACGGCGAGCTCGGCCCGTTCGGTCTCCGACAACCCCGCCAGCATCCGCACCTCGTTGGCGAAGTGGTCGCGGGCCACGGTGTCGATCAGGTCCAGGCCCGCGTCGGTGAGCTCGGCGTACACGATGCGCCGGTCGTCGGCGTCCCGCTCGCGCCGGACCAGCCCGGCCTTCTCGAGCCGGTCGATACGCAGGGTGATGCCACCGGTGGTCACCAGCGACGACTCCGCGAGCTGCCCCGAGGTCATGCGATAGGGCTTGCCGGAGCGCCGCAGCGCCGACAACACGTCGAACGAGGCCATGTTGATGTCGTGCCGGTCGAAGACGTGGCCGATCGCACTCTGATACCGAAGATAGGTACGGTGCAGGCGCCCGAGTACCGCGAGCGGCGAGACGTCGAGGTCCGGACACTCGCGCGCCCACTGCGCGAGGATGTCGTCGACCGCATCCGGTTCGGGACTCTGCTTGCGCGCCATGCCTTCTCCACACCTCTGTCCCAGTGCTCAACTGTTGAGCACTGGGACAGAATACGTCGGAGCGGCGGCGTCAGGCGCGAGCGGTGGCGACGGCGTCGATCTCCACCGTCGCGCCGTAGGGCAGCGCACTGACCTCCACGAACGTGCGCGCCGGTCGCGGCTGCGCGAACAGGCGCTCGAACTGCCGGTTCGCCTCCTCGCGCAGCGACAGGTCCGTCACGTAGTAGGTGAGCTTGACGACGTCGCGCAGTTCGCCGCCCGCGACGGCGAGGCGGTCACACATTCGATCGATCGCCGCATCCAGGGCCTCGGTGCGGCCCGGGACGGCCGCACCCTCGCGGTCGATCGACAGTGCGCCCGAGACGAAAACGAGGCCGGCGGTCGTGACGGCCGGGCTGTAGGGGTGGTGGGAGGTGACATCGGTGAGAGACATGAAAATATCTTAGCGCTCAATTATTGATATGTCAGTGGCATGTTCGGAGTCTTGCGACCGGAGCGCTAGCGTTGATCTGTGCCGAGCACGGTGACACTGTTCCTCGCCGGGGACGTGATGACCGGGCGGGGTGTCGATCAGATCCTGCCGCATCCGGGTGGCCCGCGACTGCGGGAACGGCGGGTGTGGGACGCGCGGGACTACGTCGCACTGGCGGAACGGGAGAACGGACCGATCCCACGCCCGGCCGGATTCGACCATCCGTGGGGCGTGGCGCTGTCCGTTCTCGACGGCGCCGAGCCTGACGCCCGGATCGTCAACCTCGAGACGTCCGTGACAACGTCCCGGAACTACGCGCCGGGCAAGGGCATTCACTATCGGATGCACCCGGCGAACGTCGGCGTTCTCGAGGTCGCGCGGATCGACGTGTGCGCGTTGGCGAACAATCACGTCCTCGACTTCGGGACGCGCGGGCTGATCGAGACGGTGGACGTGCTGGGGTCCGCGGGCCTGCGGCCCACCGGCGCCGGCCGCGACGACCGACGCGCGTGGGCGCCGGCGTCGGTCCCGATCGGCACGGGCCGGGTGCTGGTGTGGTCGGTGGGATCGCCGTCGAGTGGGATCTCCCGCCGGTCCGGGGCCGGTCCACGGCGTCCCGGCGTCGCGCTGCTGCCGGACCTGTCGGACGGGACCGCCGCCCGGGTGCTCGACCGGATCGGCGCGGTGCGCGGCCCCGCGGACCTTGTGGTGGTGTCGGTGCACTGGGGGTCGAACTGGGGATACGAGGTGCCCGGCGACCAGGTGCGATTCGCGCACCGACTCGTCGACGGTGGCGTCGACGTCGTGCACGGCCACTCCTCGCACCATCCCCGCCCGGTCGAGATCCATCACGGACGCCCGGTGCTGTACGGCTGCGGCGACCTGATCAACGACTACGAGGGCATCCACGGATACGAGCAGTTCCGGGACGACCTGCGGCTGCTGTACCTGCCGGTGTTCGCGGCGGACACCAGGGAGCTGCTGGAGCTGCGGATGGTGCCGGTCCGGGCCCGGCGGATGCGGCTCGAGCACGTCACCAGGGAGGAGGCCCGGTGGTTGCGGCAGGTGCTCGGCGTGGGCGGGTCGAGCCGTCACGGCGCCTGGATCACCCCGTGACGGCGCGGCGGTGCACGACACGGCGCACGCCCCTCCCCGGCCGGGAAGGGGCGTGCGCCGAGGGATGTCAGCTCAGGTGGTGCACCTCCTGCAGCCCGTAGACCGGGGTTGGGATGCCCTCGTAGCGGGCCTTGAGCTGCAGCGCCAGGTACAGCGAGTAGTGCCGCGACTGGTGCAGGTTGCCGCCGTGGAACCACAGCCCCTCCTGCCGGGTGGGCTTCCACATGTTGCGCTGCTCGCCCTCCCACGGCCCGGGATCCTTGGTCGTGTCCGACCCGAGGCCCCAGCACTTGCCGACCTTGTCGGCGACCTCCTGACCCATCAGGTCCGCGGCCCAGCCGTTCATCGAGCCGTAGCCGGTCGCGTACACCACGACGTCCGCCTCGAGTTCGGTGCCGTCCTCGAGGATCACGCTGGTCTCGGTGAGTTCGCGGACGTTGCCGTGGGCCAGCGCGACGTCACCGTTCGCGACGAGTTCGGCGGCGCCGACGTCGATGTAGTAGCCGGATCCGCGCCGCAGGTACTTCATGAACAGCCCGGACCCGTCGTCACCGAAGTCGAGGTCGAAGCCGACCTTCTCGAGCCGGTCGTAGAAGTCCCTGTCCCGTTCGCGGATCGCGTCGTAGACCGGGATCTGGAACTCGTGCATGATCCGGTACGGGAGCGAGGCGAACGTGAGATCCGCCTTGTGCGTCGTCATTCCGGCGGCGACGGCCCGTTCGGAGTACAGGTCGCCGAGGCCGAGCTCCATCAGCGAGTCCGACTTGACGATGTGCGTCGAGGACCGCTGCACCATCGTCACGTCGGCGCCGTGCTCCCACAGCGCGCCACAGATGTCGTGGGCGGAGTTGTTCGCACCGATCACGACGGCCTTCCTGCCCGCGTACGCGTCCGGGCCCGGATGGGCGCTGGAGTGGTGCTGGTCGCCGCGGAACCTCTCCATCCCCGGGAACGAGGGGATGTTCGCCTTGCCGGACATCCCGGTCGCGAGCACCAGCTGCCTGGGACGCAACGTGATCGGTTCGCCGTCGCGCACCACCTCGACGGTCCACTCGCCGGACGTCTCGTCGTAGGACGCGGACGTGCACGTGGTCTTCGACCAGTACGGCACCTCCATCACCTTCGTGTACATCTCCAGCCAGTCGCCGATCTTGTCCTTCGGCGCGAACACCGGCCAGTTGTCCGGGAAGGGCAGGTACGGCAGGTGGTCGTACCAGACCGGGTCGTGCAGGCACAGCGACTTGTAGCGCTTCCGCCACTGGTCGCCGGGGCGGTCGTGCTTGTCGAGGACCAGCGTCGGCACCCCGAGCTGCCGCATCCGGGCGCCCAGGGCGATACCGCCCTGGCCGCCGCCGACGATCACCACGTACGGCTGGACGGTGTGGCCGAGTTCGCGTTCCTCGATCTCCCGCCGCTCCGACCAGGTGACACGGCCCGGATCGGCGCCGTGCTCGGCGCCCCTCGGCCGCCGCATGCCCTTGCCCTCCTCGTGACCCGCGAGTTCCTGCAACGTCGTCAGCAGCGTCCAGGCCCCCTCCTCGGTGAGCCGCAGATGCCCCTCGCCCCGGCCTGCGGCCGTTTCGAACGAGATCCACGCCGAGACCACCCCGTCCGCCTCGGTCGGCTCCTCGGTGGTGCGGAAACCGGACGGGTCGGTGTCCCCGAGACGGGACCACAGCATGTCCGCGATGCCGTCCCGCCCCTCGACGGTCTTGATGTTCCAGGTGAAGGCCACCAGGTCTCGCCAGAAACTGTCGGTGGCGAACAGGCCGGCCGCGGCCTCGACGTCCCGGGCCGCGAGCGCGGTCTCGAACGCGGCCAGCCAGGCGTCGACCCGCTGCTGCGGGGTGCCCGCACCCGCCCGGACCGCAACATCCCCCGTCGCTCCGCTCGAGACCGCCACATCCCCCGTCGCTCCGCTCGAGACCGGGTCGAGTGTCTGTGTCATGGCGCAATCCCTTCCGTTTGCCGTGTGATGTAGAGCACACCGCGGGCGGGGATCGGCAACAAGCGTTGCAGCGCGTTGCAGCGGCGTGCACCACGTGTGTGACACACGACACGGCCCGGCATATGCTCGCGGAACCAGCGACGAAAGACGGTGTTCGTGGGCAATTTCGGGGCAACCGGATTCGGGGCGATCGCGCCCGGCACCGACCTGTCCCGGTACGCCCGGGACCTGGTCCGCATGCACGACGCGGTGATCGGCGGCGGACGGTCTGCGCTGCAACCCCGCCCCGTGGTGCAGCGCTCGTGGAACCGGGTGCTGCGCTCCGGGCTGGCCCCCGACGGCTGCAACGCCCGCCCGGTGCTGCCGTTCGACGAGATCGAGCGGCGCAGGCGTCACTCGCCGCTCTCGGAGGTGATCCTCGAGCTCGAACAGGTGATCCGCGCGGTCGCCGACGCGTCGCACCTGCTGATGGTCGTGACCGACGCCGACGGGACGATCCTGTGGCGGTCGGGGTCGTCGAAGGTGCGCGGCCGCGCGGACGCCCTCGGATTCCGGGAGGGCGCCGAGTGGACGGAGGCCACCGTCGGCACCAATGCGATCGGCACCGCGATCGCGGAAGCCGCTCCGGTGCAACTGTTCTCGGGTGAACACTTCGAGCAGTCCCAACATCCGTGGTACTGCACGGCCGCCCCGATCCACGACCCTCGCACCGGGGACCTGCTCGGCGTCGTCGACGTCAGCGGCCCCGCCCTGACCCTGCACCCGACCGTTGCCGCCCTCGTCGAGACCGCCGTCCGGCTCGCCGAGGCGCAACTGTGGCGGCACCACGAGTCCCGACTCGAGCGCCTGCGTTCGTCGGCCGCACCGCTGCTGGCCTCGGTGACCGGCCCGGTCCTGCTCGTCGACGAACACGGCTGGGTGGCCCACACGTCCGGTGTCACGGCCACCAAACGGATCGCGGCGCCACGGGGGGACCGCACCCTGACGATCCCGGGGCTCGGCGTGTGCACGCCCGAGCGCATCACCGACGGCTGGCTGGTCCGGCCCGCAGGCGCCGACGCGCGGATCGCGCTGGAACTGGACCTGTCCGGCGCCCCGGTCGCGGTGATCAGCGGCGCCGACTCGACGTGGCGCACCTCCCTGAGCGCGCGGCACGCCGAGATCCTGCTGCTGCTGCACCTGAGCGGGCGCCGCGGGATGTCCGTCACCGAGCTCAGTTCCGCGATCCACGGCGATCCCGACCACGCGGTCGCGGTGCGTGCCGAGATCTCCCGGCTGCGCCGGGCCCTCGGCGCGGTGGTCGACGGCCGGCCCTACCGGCTGTCCGACACCGTGCACGTGTCGCTCGCGCTCGGCGCCGCCGGACGGCTCGCCGACTGCGACTTCGTCCGGCAGTCCGCGAGCCCGGCGGTCCGTGCCCTCGCGGACGGCTGACCCCACCTGCGCTCTCGACGGCGATTGGCGACCCGTACCCGACGTCCGGTATGCTGTACGGCGTTGTCTCGGCGAGGGTGAACCCGCTTGCGCAGGCTCACCGTGATCGACGCGGCCATGGCTGAATTCCTTCGAGCAGTGCTCCGGGGCCGTGCGCGTCCGTCGCCCCCCGTCGACGACCACACCTGAGTAGCCCGACCCCAGCAATCTCTGATGTGAGCCGTAGGAGCCGTTTCCCATGTCGACCGACGTCAACAACCTCGACGCCACCCTCCGTACCGAGTTCGGCAAGGGTGCCGCCCGCCGCGCCCGCCGCGACGGCAACGTTCCCGCCGTCCTCTACGGCCACGGCACCGACCCGCAGCACCTGAACGTGAACGCCCGCGCGTTCGCCGCGATCCTGCGCGCCCACGGCACCAACGCCGTCATCACCCTGAACATCGAGGGCTCCGAGCAGCTCGCGCTGACCAAGTCGGTCGTCGTCCACCCGATCCGCCGCCACATCGAGCACGCCGACCTGCTCGTCGTGAAGAAGGGCGAGAAGGTCACCGTCGAGGTCCCCGTCGTCCTCACCGGCGACGCCGCCTCCGGCACCCTGGTCACCCAGGACGTCACCACCATCAAGCTCGAGGCCGAGGCCCTGCACATCCCCGAGCAGGTCGAGGTCTCCATCGAGGGCGCCGAGGCCGGCACCCAGATCCTGGCCGGTGGCGTCGAGCTGCCCGCCGGTGCCTCGCTGCAGGACGACGCCGAGCTGCTGCTCGTGAACATCGTCGCCGCCCCGACCGCGGAGGCCCTCGAGTCCGAGGGCTCCGGCGAGGAGGGCGCCGCGGCTCCCGCCGAGGCCGCCGAGGCCGAAGCCGAGGCCTGACCTCCGCCTTTCGGCACACATCAGTGACGACGACGCGTCGCCCGCAGCGGGCGACGCGTCGTCGCATTCTGTAAGGACACGACGCACCGCGTCGGCACGGACAGGAGCACCGCGTTGAGCGACTCGACCGACACCGCCCTCGTCGTCGGGCTGGGCAACCCCGGACCCCAGTACGAGAAGACCCGGCACAACGTCGGATTCATGGTTGTCGAGACCCTCGCCGACCGCGAACGCGCTCGCTTCAGCGTGCACAAGAAGTCCGGCGCCGACGCCGTCACCGTCCGGATCGCGGGCCGTCAGGTGATACTCGCGAAGCCCCGGACGTACATGAACGTGTCCGGCAGGCCCGTCGCCGCGCTCGCCCGGTTCTTCTCCGTCGACCCCGCGAACCTCGTCGTCGTCCACGACGAACTGGACCTCGACTTCGGCACCCTGCGCCTGAAGCTCGGCGGCGGTGAAGGCGGCCACAACGGGTTGCGGTCCATCTCCCAGTCGCTCGGCACCAAGGACTACCTGCGCACCCGGGTCGGCATCGGCCGCCCCCCGGGTCGCATGGACCCCGCCGACTACGTGCTCAAGCCGTTCTCCAGCGTCGAGCGCAAGGAGCTGGATCTGATCCGCGAGGAAGCCGCCGACGCCGTCGAACTGCTCCTGCGCGTCGGCCTCGAGGCCGCGCAGAACCAGCTGCACTGACCGACTCATCCACTCAGTTTGCGCCGCAACAGCTTCCCTGTTGCCGACCGGGGCAGAGAGCCCACCAACTCCACCTCGCGTGGGTACTTGTACGCCGCCATCCGCTCACGGCAGTACTCGACGATCTCGGCCTCGGTGGCCGTGCCACCGGGTGTCAGCACGACGTAGGCCTTCGCAGACTCCCCCCGGTAGTCGTCCGCCATCCCGACGACCGCCACCTCCGCGACGTCGGGATGCTGCAGGAGCACCGACTCGACCTCGTGCGGCCAGATCTTGTAGCCGGCCGCGTTGATGACGTCCGTTCTTCGATCCACGACGTAGAACCAGCCGTCGGCGTCCATGAATCCGATGTCACCGGTGCGCAATTCGCCGCCGGTGAGCGCGGCCGCCGTCGCCTCCGGATCGTCCCAGTACGCACCGATCACCTGCGGGCCACTGGTGACCAATTCGCCGATCTCACCGACCGGGAGGTCCCGACCGTCGTCGTCCACGACCCGGACCACCGTGCTCGACACCGGTACACCGACCGACAGCACCCCGGTCTCCACGTCAACCGGTGACCGCAGCTCGGGCGGCACGATGTGCGTCGGTGAGGTCGTCTCGGTCTGACCGTAGACGTTGTGGATGTAGCCACCGAGCGCGGTCTCGAGTCGGTCCACGACGGCGGGTTCGACCGGCGCACCACCCGAATAGCGCAGCCGGAGCGGGGCCATCTCGTCCGCCGTGATGTCCGACTCGTCGGCGAGCCCGATGTAGGCGGTGATGGCTGCGACCGCGAACGCGGGGCGATGCTCCCGGATCGCGTCGGCCATCACACCCGGATGGATGCGATGGGTCAGCACGACGGGCGATCGCAGCAGCATCGCAAGCGTGACGGCACCGACGAGGCCGGTCACATGGAACACCGGCGCCAGCGCCAGAATCGGCTCCCCCGGTCGTATGCCGGTCCAGTCGCGATACGTCTGGGTGTTGAAGGTCAGGTTCGCGTGGCTGATCCGCGCGCCCTTCGGAAGGCCGGTCGTTCCCGACGTGGCGAGCAGCACGGCGACATCGCCGGGTCCGACCGGTCGCCGCCGCGGCACCGTTCCGTCGAACCCGGCGACCAGCGCTCCGAGGTCGATCGTGTCGGGTGGGCGGAGCCGCTCGACCCCGGCGAACAACCGGGCGTCGTTTCGCGACTGGCCGTCCAGAGCGGAGGCCGTCACCACGACCGGTACGGCGATGTCCGGATCCGTCGCCAGAGCCGGACGCACCACCTCGACGTACAGGTCGGCGAGCGCCAGCAGCGCTGCGGGCCGATAGCGGCGAAGGAACCATGCGAGCTCGTCGGCCTTGCTCATCGGGCTGACGGCGGCCGGGATGCCGCCGACCTTCCAGGTGGCGACCAACCCGATCACGAAGGCCGGATCGTTCTGGACGTACAAAGCACACCGATCCCCAGGCCGGAACCCGCGCGCCACGAGCAGGGCTGCGAGCGCGTCCGATGCGCGATCCAGTTCGGCCCAGGAGGTCGTCTCGTCGAAGTAGTGCACCGCGGGCTCGTCCGGAGCGGCCGCGACCGCGGCGTCGAACATGTCCATCGCCGTACCGAACTCGACGCGCAGATGCGCCGGTCGACCTCCGTAGTGCGCGAGCCACGGCCGGTCGTCGTACACACTCACGCGACCCTCACTTCGCCACACTCCTGTCCGGCCGGAACCGTCGCACAGTCTACGACGGGCGACAGTTGGCGCTACCGTGTTCAGTATGGCCGAACAGAACCCGACCGGATCAGCGGTACGCCGGGCCCGAGCACGGACCGGAACGACCCTGCGGGCTCTGGCGGCCGGAATCGGCGTGAGCGTCGGGACGATGAGCGCGATCGAGAACGGAAAGGTGGCGCTGACCATCGACCGGCTTCACGAGATCGCCAGGTACCTCGACGTCCCGGTCTCCCACCTCGTCAGCCCGCACCCCGACCGAGCGCCCGCCGAACCCCCGGCGGGGCCGGCCGACACCGGCTGGCGCACCTTCGCCGAACTCGACCTCGACCCCGCGCTCCGGGCGGCGGTCCAGGTCTTCACCGACCTGGGCTATCACGGCGCCACGATGCGCCTGGTGGCCCATGCCGCAGAGAGCAGCGTCGCCGGCATCTACCACTATCACCGCAGCAAACAGCAACTCCTCGTCACATTGATGACGCGAACCATGGACGACATGGAGTGGCGCGTCGCGGCCGCGGACGCCGAGGGCCGGTCGCCTGCCGAGAGATTCGCGCTCATGGTCGAGGCGATCGCCCTGTGTCACACGGTCCGCCGGGACCTCGCATTCATCACGGCAACCGAGATGCGGAGCCTGGAGGAACCCGAGCGACACACCATCACCGAGGCGCGTCGACGCCTGCAGAGGCGACTCGACGAGGCCGCGGTCGCGGCCGCCGCCGACGGCTCCTTCACGACCCCCGACCCACGCAGCACGGCCAGGGCCGCGGCAACGATGTGCATGTCCCTGCCGTACTGGTTCTCCCCCACCGGACCGATGACTCCGGCCGAGGTCGCCCGCGACTACGCAGGCCACGCGCTCGCGATGATGCAAGTTCAGGCTCGCTGAACCGGGAAAGGTACTGCCCGAGAAAAGTTTTCGCTTTCCGGATGACTCTTGACCATCGTCGTGATTCGTGTGACCCTGGTCTCACTGAACCAGCCGAACGTTCGATCGGAAGGTTCACTTCCGCAATGCGAGCCACTCGAGAGGTGCCCATGACCACCACCCCGGATCTCACCGAACTCCTCGCCGACTCCCCGTCCAACTGGGGCAAATGGGGAGCCGACGACGAGGTTGGCAGCCTGAACTACCTGACCGCCGAACAGGTTCTGAGCGGTGTCGGCCTGATCAGGAAGGGCGCGCTGTTCACCCTCCAGCGCCTCATCGGGGACCCCGACGGCGACCCGGTGTGGCCCGGACGGAGCCCGGCGACGCGGGAGATGATCCTCGACGAATCCCACTGGGACGAGGGCGGCGACGGCCCCGCCTTCCCCGGCGGTCTCCACTACGCCGACGACAAGATCAATGCCTTCCTGCAGGGCAGCACACAGTACGACGCGCTCGGTCACGTCTGGTACGACGGCCGGATCTACAACGGGTACGACGCCCGCACCACCGTGGGCGGTTTGGAGAAGGCAAGCGTCGAGCCGATCGCGCAGCGCGGCGTCGCCGGCCGCGCGGTGCTGCTGGACATGGCCCGTTTCCGCGACGTGGCGCACCTGGGCGCGGGCGAGACCTTCGACCACACCGACCTCGAGAAGTGCGCCGCCGCACAGGGAATCGAGATCAGGCCGCGCGACATCCTGCTGATCCGCACCAACCACCTCGACCTGTTCTTCCAGGACTCGGAGTCCTTCTACGGCGACTTCTGCGAGCCCGGACTCGTGTACTCACCGGAACTCGTGAAGTGGTTCCAGGACAAGGAGATCCCGAACCTGGTGACGGACACGATCGCCAACGAGGTCACCACGGATCCGCACAACGGCGTCGCACTCGTCCTGCACAACGCGCTCATGCGCAACCTGGGTATCGCCTTCACCGAGATCTGCGATCTGGAGAAACTGGCCGACGACTGCGCCGCGGACGGGGTCTACGAATTCTTCTACGTCGCAGCGCCGTTGAAGATCCACCGCGCAACCGGCGCGCCGGTGAACCCGGTGGTGATCAAGTGAGCTACCTCGACCGGCCCTGGCTCGCGCGCTACCCCGAGAACAGTCCTGCGGACATCGCGGTCGAGTACGCCACCGCGCTCGACGTCTTCGACGCCGCGGTGTCGTCGGATCCCGACCGCCCCTTCCTGCACTACTTCGACACCACCCTGACGTTCGCCGAGATCGATCGGGCCGCGAACGCGCTCGCATCGGCACTCGTCGCGGACGGCTTCGCGGCGGGAGATCGTCTCGCCGTCTACGTGCAGAACAACCCGGCGTACGTGATCGGCATCGTCGCCGCCTGGAAGGCCGGCGGGATCGCGGTCGCCATCAACCCGATGAACAGGCAGCGGGAGCTGTCGTACATGTTGATCGACTCCGGGGCAACGGCACTGCTCACCCTCGACGACCTCTACGCCGACGTCGCCGAGGAGGTGCTCGGGAGCGGGACCACCTCGGTACGGACGGTGTTCACCTCCTCACCGCTCGACTTCCAGACGAGGAACGACCGGCGGCTGTTCGAGGGAGTCGAGCGGCGTCGCAGCGAGGGCACCCGCGACCTCGTCGAGACCATCGAGTCGTACGACGGCACCGTGCCGCCCGCACCGGCACTGGCCCCCGGCGACGTCGCAGTGCTCACGTACACCTCGGGGACGACCGGGGAACCCAAGGGCGCCATGAACACCCACGGCAACCTGGCGTTCAACGCGCAGACCTACCGGGACTGGACCGGACTCGCTCCCGGAGAGGGGGTCCTGGGTATAGCGCCGCTGTTCCACATCACCGGGCTCGTCGGGCACGTGATGGTGGCCATGCTGGCACGATCCCCGCTGGTGCTCACCCACCGATTCGCCCCGGACGTGGCGCTCGACGCGATCCGCGAGTGGCAGCCGGTGTTCACCGTCGCGGCGATCACCGCGTACAACGCGTTGTCCGCCGCACCCGGTGCCACACCCGCGGACTTCGAGAGCCTGCGCGTGCTCTACTCGGGCGGCGCCCCGATCGCGCCCGCCATGGCGGACCGTCTCGAGACGGTGTTCGGGGCCTACATCCACAACATCTACGGCCTCACCGAGACGTCGTCGCCCTCCCACGGCGTCCCGCGCGGCGTCCGCGCCCCCGTCGACCCGACGTCCGGTGCGCTGTCGGTGGGTGTTCCCGTGTTCAACACCGTCGTCCGCGTCGTCGGCGAGGACGGCGAGGACGTCCCGGTCGGTGAGATCGGCGAGTTCGTCACCAAGGGCCCCCAGGTGGTGAGCGGCTACTGGAACAAGCCCGACAAGACCGCCGAGTCGATCCCGGGCGGCGAACTCCGCACCGGCGACGTCGGATTCATGGACTCCGACGGGTGGTTCTACGTTGTCGACCGCAAGAAGGACATGATCAACGCCTCCGGGTACAAGGTGTGGCCGCGAGAGGTCGAGGACGTGCTCTACTCGCATCCCGCGGTGCGCGAGGCCGCGGTCGTCGGAGTGCCCGACGAGTACCGGGGCGAGACCGTCAAGGCCTACGTCTCGCTGCGGAACGGGGAGTCGGTGGACGCGGACGAGCTCGTCGCCTACTGCAAGACGCAGATGGCCGCCTACAAGTACCCCCGTCAGGTGGAGTTCGTGGTCGACCTGCCCAAGACGGTCACCGGCAAGATCCTGCGACGAGAGCTGCGGGACCTGCGCTGATCCCGTGGTCGGTGGTGGTGCGCCGAGCACCGGTGCACCACCACCGACCGCACGTCGACCCGGGTGTCGGCACGTCAGTGCAGCAGCGACGCCGAGTGGGTGCGGCGCAGCTTTCCGGAGGAGGTTTTCGGGATGCTGCCGGGGCCGAGGACGGCCACGGTGCGGGGACGCACCCCGACCTCGGTGAACACCGCGTGCACGACCTCGTGTTCGATGCGGCGCACCTCGTCCGGGTCGTCGATCGCGTTGGTCTCGACGGCAACCGCGAACGACTCGCGCTTCTGCCCGGCGTCGAGGCGGACCGCGACGGCGTTGCCGGGGCGGACGCCGCGCACCGAGCAGGCGGCCCGCTCGATGTCGGTCGGGTAGATGTTGCGGCCACCCATGATGATGACGTCCTTGATCCGGCCGCACACCACCACGAGGCCGTCCTCGGTGAAGTAGCCGACGTCGCCGGTGCTGAGCCACCCCTGCTCGTCCTGGGCGGGACGCGGTCCGTCGACGGTGAGGTACCCGGGGGTGACGGACCGGCCGCGGACCTCGATGACGCCGACGTTGCGGGGCGGGAGCTCGCGGCGTTCCTCGTCGACCACGCGCCCCTCGAGTTCGGGGACGAACTTGCCGAGGGTGACCATCTTGCGGGCGTTGTGCTTGGTCGACGGCACCGCGTGCTGCATCGCCTCGAGCAGGTCGGGGTCGACCAGGTCCAGCACCATGCCGTGCCCCGGGGACGGCAGCGACACCGCAAGCGTCACCTCGGCCATCCCGTACGTGGGAGCCAGGGACGCGGGGTCGAGGCCGAACCGCTCCCCCGCCGCGGCGAGCGCCAGCATGGTGTCGGCGTCGATCGGTTCCGCTCCGTTGATCAGGCATCGCATCGACGACAGGTCGTACGCCCCGTCCGGCGCCTGCTCCAGCCGACGGGCCAGCAGCGAGTAGGCGAAATTCGGTGCGGCACTGATCGTTCCGCGATACCGGCCGATCAGGTCGGCCCACAGCAGCGGTGTGCGCAGGAAGTCGAGTGGGGTGATGCTGACGATCTCGGCGCCCATCTGCATCGGCAGGGTCAGGAACCCGACCATCCCCATGTCGTGGAAGAGCGGCAGCCAGCTGATCATCACGTCGTCGTCGACGTCGAACTTGAGCCGGTCGTGCATCGCGGTCGCGTTGCTGAAGAAGTTCGCGTGCGTGATCCGCACCGCCTTCGGTGATCCGGTGGACCCCGAGGTCAGCTGCTGCAACGCGATGTCGGTCTCGAGCGCGTCCAGCGGCGGGACCGGGTCCGCCGCGCGCAACTCGTCGACCGTGACGACGGAGATGCCGTGCTGCTCGAGTACCGGCCGCGCCACTTCGAACGGGGCGCCGAGGACGACGGTGCGGGCGCCGATCATCCGCACCACGATCTCGGTGTCACGTGCCCACACCTCGAGGTCGGTGCGGGGGGTCGGCTGGTGCAGCATCGTCACCGCGCCGCGGCGCATCCACACCCCCTGGCAGGCGGGGGCGATGTCGACGGGCATGCCGGCCAGCACGCTGACCGCATCGCCCGGTCCGACCCCCACGGCGGCGAGTCCACCCGCCATCCTGCGGGCGATGTCGTGGATCTCGGCCCAGGTCTGCCGCACCGGCGGGCCCGGTTCACCGGTGACCAGCCCATGGGTACTGGTCCCGGACGTCTCGTACATCTTGTCGGTGAATCTGCTCATCGCATACTCCTCACCGGGTCCCTACACGTATAACCTTCAATCGCCGCTGTTGTGTTACACGCCAAGCATGCGCCCCTGGTTCGACGGAGCGCGCCGATTCCGCCGATCCGGGGGCGGGTAATCTGGACCACCGGCGTTTCGCCACTGCTCGTGCCCCGGATGAGCAGGCCCGCAAGTCCGTCAGTAAAGGAATCCCCCGGTGACCACCGAGCCCGTGTCGACGACCGCCGCCCCCGATCACGAGGTCGGCACCGCCGACAAGTCCGCGAAGGCGCTCGCCGCGGAGGCCGGTCGCCGGCGCACGTTCGCCGTCATCTCCCACCCCGACGCAGGCAAGTCGACGCTCACCGAGGCGCTGGCGCTGCACGCGAAGATGATCGCCGAGGCCGGAGCCGTGCACGGCAAGGCCGGCCGCAAGTCGACGGTCTCGGACTGGATGGAGATGGAGAAGGCCCGCGGCATCTCCGTCAGCTCCACCGCGCTGCAGTTCAACTACAAGTCGCCCGAGACGGATCCCGACGAGGAACCGAACGTCGTCAACCTCGTCGACACCCCCGGTCACTCCGATTTCTCCGAGGACACCTACCGCGTGCTGACGGCCGTCGACGCCGCGGTGATGCTGATCGACGCCGCGAAGGGTCTCGAGCCGCAGACCCTGAAGCTGTTCCAGGTGTGCAAGCACCGGGGCATCCCGGTCGTCACCGTGATCAACAAGTGGGACCGGCCGGGCCGGTCGCCGCTGGAACTGCTCGACGAGATCCAGGAGCGGATCGGCCTGACCCCCACCCCGCTGTACTGGCCGGTCGGCATCGCCGGCGACTTCCGCGGCCTCCTGCGGCGCGGGGAGGACGGTGCCGCGCAGGAGTACGTCCGCTTCACCCGCACCGCGGGTGGCGCGAAGATCGCTCCGGAGGAGATCCTCGACTCGGCCGGTGCCGCGGCGCGGGACGGCGACGCGTGGGAGACCGCGGTCGAGGAGAGTGAACTGCTCTCGGCGTCCGGCCAGGACCACGACCAGGAGCTGTTCATCGCCGGGCAGACGTCGCCGGTGATCTTCGCGTCCGCGATGCTCAACTTCGGTGTCCGGCAGATCCTCGACACCCTCGTCGCGCTGGCGCCCTCCCCGGGCGCCCGCGCCGACGTCGCCGGGACCGAGCGCGACGTCACCGACCCGTTCAGCGCCGTGGTGTTCAAGGTGCAGGCCGGCATGGACACCGCGCACCGCGACCGGCTCGCGTTCATGCGCGTCGTCTCCGGTGTCTTCGAGCGCGGCATGGTGGTCACGCACGCGCAGACCGGGAAGCCGTTCGCGACGAAGTACGCGCAGACCGTGTTCGGCCGCGAACGCTCGACCGTCGACAGCGCCTACCCCGGTGACGTCGTCGGCCTGGTCAACGCCACCGCCCTTGCTCCCGGACACACCCTGTTCACCGACAAGAAGGTCGAGTTCCCGCCGATCCCCTCGTTCGCGCCCGAGCACTTCTCGACGCTGCGCGCGGAGAGCGCGGGCAAGTACAAGCAGTTCCGGCGCGCCGTCGACCAGCTCGACTCCGAGGGCGTCGTGCAGATCCTGCGCAACGACATCCGTGGCGACGCGTCCCCCGTGATGGCGGCCGTCGGTCCGATGCAGTTCGAGGTCGTGGCCGCCCGCATGAAGGCGGAGTTCAACGTCGAGGCCCGGATGGAGGGCCTGCCGTACCAGCTGGCCCGGCGCACGGACGCCGAGTCCGCGACCGAGCTCGGCCGCCAACGCGGCGTCGAGGTGTTCACCCGCTCCGACGGCGTGATGCTCGCGCTGGTGTCCGACAAGTGGCGGCTGCAGTACATCCAGAAGGAACACCCGGAGCTGACCCTCGAACCGCTCGTCGCGACCGCCGACTGATCCGCCCGGATGAACCCGCTTCTCGCGCTGTTCGACGCGGAGCTGCACGTCGGCGGTGCCACGATCCTGTGGCGCGAGATCATCGGCAACGGCTTCGGCATCGCGTCGGCGATCGGCGGCATGAAACGCGTGGTGTGGGCGTGGCCGGTGGGCATCGCGGGAAATGCGTTGCTGTTCACCGTGTTCATGGGCGCGCTGTTCCACACCCCGCAGGACCTGAACCTGTACGGGCAGGCGGGCAGGCAGGTGATGTTCGTTTCGGTGAGCGTGTACGGCTGGACGCAGTGGCTGCGGTCCCGGCAGTCCTCCGGCGAGGCGGTGCTGCCGCACTGGGCGCCGCCGCGCGACCGGCTGCTGCTCGTCCTGGTGATGGCGACCGGCACCGTTGCCTTCGCGCAGGTCTTCGCCCGCATCGGCTCCTACGGTCCGTGGCCGGAGGCCTGGATCTTCACCGGTTCCCTGCTGGCCACCTACGGCATGGCCCGCGGCTGGACCGAGTTCTGGCTGATCTGGATCGCCGTCGACGCCGTCGGCGTCCCGCAGCTGTTCATCGCCGGCTACTACCCGTCCGCATTCCTGTACCTGGTCTACGGCGCCTTCGTGCTGTGGGGGTTCGCGGTGTGGCTGCGGATCCAGCGGCGCGGCACCGAATTCCGGGCCGCGCGGGCTCTCACGGATCCCTAAGACTTCGCTAACCGGGGCCCAGTTTTTCGTCCCTACCTTCGTTCGTACAGGGCCGTCCCGGCCCCCGAACAAGGAGAGCGAACATGCGCCAGTCCCTCACCACCCGACGCACCCGCCGCCGTCTCGGCCTCGCCGCGGTGGGGGTCGCCGCGCTCGCCCTCGCGACCCCGGCGGTCGCGGCCGCGGACCCCGGGTCGTCCGATCCCGCCCCGGTGACCGCGGCGAACCGGGCCGCGGTCGCACCCGGCTGCACCGGTCCGGTGATCCTGAGCCCCGACGACCTGCAGCGGCTGATCGGCGAGGGCAGGGTCGTCCCCGCGACACCCACCGTGCCTGCCGAGCTGATCGTCACCCGCGACGACGCACCGGCGGGCCTAACGCCGGTGGCTGCGCTGCCCACGGCCGCTCCGCTCGACGGGCCGGCCCTGCCGTTCCCGCCGGCACCAGCCGACGCCGGGCCCGTCGTCGTCCTCGCGCAGGCGCCGGGCTGCTGAGCAGGACGTGAGGCGCGGGCACACTGGTCGAGTGAGCACAGCAGCCCGAATTCTGGTCGTCGACGACGACGCGAAGATCCGCACCTCGCTGCAGCGGGGGCTCCGTCTGTCCGATTTCGCGGTCGAGACCGCGACGGACGGGGCCTCCGCCCTGCGGCGGGTGGCGGCGTCGACCCCGGACGCGATCGTGCTGGACGTGAACATGCCGGGGCTGGACGGCGTCGGCGTGGTCACCGCGCTGCGGGCGATCGGCAACGAGGTTCCGATCTGCGTGCTCAGTGCCCGCACCTCCGTCGACGACCGGATCGCCGGACTCGAGGCAGGCGCCGACGACTACCTGACCAAACCGTTCGAGCTCGGGGAGCTGGTGGCCCGGCTCCGGGCGCTGCTGCGCCGGGTCCCGCGACGCGACCCGCTCCCGAGCGGAACCGTCGTCGTCGGACCGCTCGAGGTGGACCTGCCCGGGCGCCGGGCCCGGGTCGACGGCCGCACGCTGACCCTGACCAAACGTGAGTTCGACCTGCTCGGCGTACTCACCGAGAACGCCGGGGTCGTGCTCAGCCGCGCCCAGCTGCTGCGGCTGGTGTGGGGCTACGACTTCGACGCCGACACCAACGTGGTCGACGTCTTCGTGACCTACCTGCGCAGGAAACTGGAGGCCGATTCGGTGCCCCGAGTGCTGCACACCGTCCGCGGGGTCGGCTTCGTGTTGAGGGCCGAACCGTGACCCGATCTCCGTCGCTGCAGGCCCGCGTCGCGATCGCGTCGGCGCTCAGCGCCGCGATCGTGATCGGCGCGATCGCGGCCGCGTTCGCGGTGTTCCTCCGGGTGAACGGCTCGCGACAACTCGACCTCACGCTCGACTCGGTCATCCTGGCCGCGCCCACCACGACGGCGATGCCCGCGGTCCCGATCGAACCTGCCCTCCAGCCGACCCCGACCAGCCCGACGATCGACGCCGCCCGGACCGAGTCGCTGGGCGGCGTCGTCGTGCGTGCCCGCGACATCCTCGTCGAGGGCAGCACGCCGTCGCTGCTGTCGCTGGCCGTCCCGGAGGATCCGCTGATCGACGCGATCCGCAGACAGCAGGTCTGGGTGGCGGCGGCGGCCGCCACCGCGATCGCCGCGGCGGCCGGGCTCGGCTGGCTGTTCGCCGGCCGCGCGGTCCGGCCACTGCAGCGACTGGCGGCCGCGACGCACACGGTCGGGGCGGCCGCGGGTTCGGACCGGCCGAGCGCGCGAGGAGCCCGCGAGACCGAGGAGCTCGCCGACGCGATCGGTCAGATGCTGGACAGGATCGCCGTCTCACAGAAGCGAACCGGGGAGGCACTCGCATCGGCCCGTGACTTCGCCGCGGCGTCCGCCCACGAACTGCGCACACCGCTGACCTCGATGCGCACCGACCTCGAAGTCCTCGCCACGGTCCCGCTGGCGGACGGCCAGCGCACGGAGATCCTGCACGACCTGCTGGCGACGCAACGTCAGGTGGAGGCCACCCTCGTCGACCTGGAACGGCTCGCGCTGGGCGAGCTCGCCGACCCGTCCGACCGCGAGATGGTCGACCTGGCCGAACTCGCGGACCGCGGTGTCCAGGAATCGCGGCGGGCCCATCCGGGAGTCGCCGTCGACCTCCACGCCCCCGACCAGGTCGTCGTTCGCGGTCTCCCCGCCGGACTTCGCCTGGTCCTCGACAACGCCGTCACCAACGCCGTCCGGCACGGCGACGCCCGGCGGGTGCAGATCACCGTCGACCGGGCCGACGGTGACGCCGTGCTGATCGTCGACGACGACGGATCGGGTGTCCCCGAGACCGAACGGCAGGCCGTGTTCGACCGATTCGTTCGTGGTTCCACGGCGTCCTCCGAGGGCTCCGGCCTCGGACTGGCACTGGTCGCCCAGCAGGCCGCTCTGCACGGCGGCGCCGTCGCACTGACCACCGGGCCGCTCGGCGGTGCCCGGCTCACCCTGCGGATGCCGCCGGCCGACCGGGAACGGGCCGACACGTCCGCCGGCCCGTGACTCAGATGCCGGCGCGGCGAACGACCGCGTTCGCCAGTGACGGGGACACCGCGCCGAGGTAGCGCAGCACCTCCGCGTAGCTCGGGAGCAGCTCCACCGGCCGGGTACGCACCGCCTCGACCAGCCAGCCCGCCGCCTGCTCCGGCGTCAGCGCCGGCATCGACTCGTACTCCGTGGTCGGCACGATCATCGGCGTCCGGATCAGCGGGAAGTGCACCGTCGTCACCGCGACACCGCGCCCGGCGACCTCCGCCCCGAGGTCGCGGCCGAACGCACCGATCGCGGCCTTCGACGCGTGGTACGCCGCGAACTTCGGCATCACCCCGCCCGGCACACCCCAGGTGGCGACGTTGACGACGTGCCCCTGCCCCCGCTCGAGCATGTCCGGCAACAGCGCCAGCGTCAGCCGCACCGGCCCGAAGTAGTTGAGCGCCATCGTGCGTTCGTAGTCGTGGAACCGGTCGACCGACTCGGAGACGGTCCGCCGGATCGACCGGCCCGCATTGTTGACCAGCACGTCCAGCGGGCCGCGCTGGTCACGCACCGTCCGGACGAGGGACTCGACCGCGTCCGCGTCCGTGAGATCACACGGAATGCTGTGCGCGACACCGCCGTCCCGCCGGATCCGGTCCCGCACCACCGCGAGATCGTCGGTGCTGCGGGCCACCAGGATCACCTCGGCGCCGAGCGCGGCGAACGCCCCCGCCGCCGCCTCGCCCACCCCCGACGAGGCACCGGTGATCAGGACGGTCTTCCCCTCGACGGGCAGGCCGGCGCGCCGCAGCCGGACGGACGCCGATCTCAGCGACGGCAGCGGATTGAGGGCGGCACGGGCCAGCAGCTCACTGATCATCTGTCGAGTGTGCACCCGGCTGCACGGTCGACGTCACTCGGCGGCGGCCTCCGCCGCGGTCTGCGGGTTGATCCCCAACGCCCACCGATTCGACGTCAACTGGAGGCTCGGCAGGTCGGCGAGCGAGATCACCAGTTCGTAGGTCCGCTCGTATCCGGTGTGCGCGATCCGCCATTCCCCGGCCTCGTTGCGCGCGTACTTGTCGTGGTAAAAGGCCGCGCCCCGCAACAGCATTCCGTCCTCCGGAATGATCACGGTGTCCGCGAGCACCCAGGTGCCGGTCGCGACGTCGCCGATGACGTCGATCTCCGGCTGGCCGCAGAGATGTTCGGTGACCACGTGCGGACCGAGCGTGATCTCCATGAACGAGCACAACGCGTCCCGGTCCTCGAACCGCAGGTGCTCCCCGTACGTCGCGGTCGCGTCGGGCAGGAGCGTCTCCCGGAACAGCGGCCAGTCCTTGGTGTCGAGGGCGCGCGTGTAGCGGTGTTTGAGCCTCGTGATCTCGGCGACAGCCTCCAGATCCATCACAGACGCCTTTCATGCCGGGGCCATGAACGACCTGTTGGGAAGCCTAGTCGTCTTCCGGCACGCCTGGGAGGTGAACAGCGCCGATGTCGGTCACTCGAGGTCGGACGCGAGCTCCATCCAACGCTCTTCCGCAGACTCCTTCTCCGCCACCACGGTGCGCAGTTCGGCGTCGAGTCGCTGCAGTTCCTGGGGATCGGTGGCCGCCGCCGCGAGCGCCTCGTGGAGCGCGTCCTCACGGTCGGACAGCTTGGCGACCTGCCGTTCGATCCGGCTGAGCTCCTTGCGCGCCGCGCGCTCCGCGGCCCCGTCCCGGACCGCCGCCGGTGCCTCGGCGGTGCCGGCCTTCGGTGCCCGGACCGGCGCCGGTCCGGGTGCGGCGGCCGCGGCCACCGCCTCGCGGCGACGCAGGTACTCCTCGATCCCGCCCGGAAGGTTCGTCAGCTTCCCGTCCCCGAACAGCGCCCAGGTGCTGTCGCAGATCCGTTCGACCAGGTAGCGGTCGTGGGAGATCACGACGAGCGTGCCCGCCCAGCCGTCGAGGATGTCCTCGAGCTGTTGCAGGGTGTCGATGTCGAGGTCGTTGGTCGGCTCGTCGAGCAGCAGCACGTTCGGCTCGCTCATCAGCACGCGGGTCAGCTGCAGCCTGCGCCGCTCGCCACCGGACAGGTCACCGACCGGGGTGCGCTGGCGGGCCGGGGTGAAGCCGAGCCGCTCGGCCAGCTGTCCGGCGGAGATCTCCTTGTCCCCCAGCACGATCCGCTCCGCGACGTCCTTGACCGCCTCGAGCACCCGCATGTCCGTCGGCAGGTCGTCGAGCTCCTGGCGCAGCCACCCGATCTTCACGGTCTGCCCCTGGATGCGACGGCCCGACGCGGGTTCGCGCTCGCCGGCCAGGGTGCGCAGCAGCGTCGTCTTGCCCGACCCGTTCACCCCGACCAGACCGATCCGCTCCCCCGGCCCGAGCCGCCAGGTCAGGTCGTGGACCAGCTCCCGGCCGTCCGGAGTCGCGAGGCTCGCGTCCTCGAGCTCGATCACGACCCGGCCGAGCCGGCGCTTCGCGAACGACGCCAGCGCGACCGAGTCCCGCGGCGGCGGCACGTTCGCGATCAACGCCTCCGCGGCCTCCACCCGGTACCGCGGCTTGGAGGTCCGTGCCTGCGGGCCGCGACGCAGCCACGCGAGTTCCTTGCGGGCCAGGTTCTGCCGGCGTTCCTCCGCTGCGTCCGCCTGCCGGGCCCGCTCGGCACGCGCGAAGATCCAGTCGTTGTACCCACCCTCGTAGCTCTCGACCTTGCCGCCCACGACCTCCCAGGTGCGGGTCGCGACGGTGTCGAGGAACCAGCGGTCGTGCGTGACCACCACCAGCGCACTGCGCCGCTCGAGCAGGTGTCCGGCCAGCCACTGCACGCCCTCGACGTCGAGGTGGTTGGTCGGCTCGTCGAGCACGAGGAGGTCGAGGTCCTGGACCAGGGCCGCGGCCAGCGCGACACGGCGTCGCTCGCCACCGGAGAGCCCGTCCACGCCACGGTCGAGGCCGACGGAGTCGATGCCGATCCCGGCGAGGATCGAGCGGATCCGGGCGTCACCGGCCCACTCGTGCTCGGCGAGGCCGAGCGGGGCCAGCACCACGTCGGCGACGGTCGCCCCGTCCGGGAGGGCGCCGCGCTGGGTGACGACGGCCATCCGCAGACCGCCGACCCGGCTGACCCGGCCCGAGTCGGGCTCCTCGAGTCCGGCGAGGACCTCGAGCATCGTGGTCTTGCCGCCGCCGTTGAGGCCGACCACCCCGATGCGCTCGCCGTCCTGCACGCCGAGGGACACCGAGTCGAGCAGCGGCTTGACCCCGAAAGACTTCGACACCTGCTCGAGGTTGATCAGATTGGCCATCAGCTTTCCATTCCCCGGTGATCGGTCCCGTGCGGCGGGCCGCCCCGTGTCTCGTCGACGACGCGCGCGCCCGGCACCGGACCGTGCGCGACCCGCACGGTACGGCACACTCCGGCGCCCGCCAGTTCGGCGCCGACCGCCACCGCGGAGTCGGCGTCGGAGCAGAGGAAGGCGCACGTCGGTCCCGAGCCGGAGACGATGCCGGCCAGCGCGCCGGCCGCGGTCCCCGCCCGGAGGGTGCGCCGCAGCCCCGGCTGCAGCGACAGCGCCGCGGGCTGCAGGTCGTTGCCGAGCAGCGGGGCGAGCGCGGCCGGGTCGCCGGCCGCGAGGGCCCGGATCAGCGCGTCCGCGCCGCCGAGACGCGGGGGGTTGCCCACGGCGCGGAGCCGGTCGAGTTCACGGAACACCGCCGGCGTGCTCAAGCCCTCCTTCGCAAGCGCGAGAACCCAATGAAAACTGTTGCGGGACAAGACCGGAAGCAGTTCCTCGCCGCGACCGGTGCCGAGTGCGGTCAGACCGTGCAGCGTGAACGGAACGTCGCTGCCGAGCTGCGCGCCGAGCTCGAACAGCTCCGCACGGCCCAGGCCGAGCCGCCACAACTCGTTGAGCCCGACCAGGGTCGCCGCGGCGTCGGCGCTGCCACCGGCCATGCCACCGGCGACCGGGATGCCCTTGACGATCGTGATCGCGACATCCGGAGCGCGGCCGGCTCGCTGCGCCACGAGTTCCGCCGCCCGCCAGGCCAGGTTCGTCCGGTCCGTCGGGACCGCGGCCGCGTCCTCGCCACGGACCTGCACGGACAGTTCGTCCGCGTCGGCGAGGACGACGTCGTCACTCAGGGACAGCGCCTGGAAAACCGAGGTCAGCTCGTGGTAGCCGTCCTCGCGCAGGTCACCGACCCCCAGGTGGAGGTTCACCTTCGACTGCGCCCGGACGGTCACCGGGTGTGGAACTACGGACAGCACAGGGCACCAGCCTAGTGGAGGTACGACGGGCCGCGACCCGCCGCACTGCCCGGCCCCCACCCGCGGTCGGCGACCATCGCCTCGATGCGGGCCTCGATCTCGGCGGCGTCAGGACGCCCCGTTCGACGAGGGCACGTTCCCGGCGCCGCGGCCGCGCGCGACCCGCGGGTCCGCCGCGTTCGCGGAGTTCGGCGAATTCATCTGCACTGCAATACTTCTCACGGTTCGTCTCAGATGACGATTCCGGCGAGCGCGACCCCGACGGCGGTGCCGACCGCGACCAGCAGCGCCAACGGGAGCGAGCCGGTCACCAGGACCGTCAACACCCACACCGGCACCACGGATGCGATCGCGATCGTCCACGCCGAGCGCAGCCGCAGACGTGCCTCGTCCTCCGGGGCGCGGTGGCGACCCGGCCCGAAGTGACGCGGGCGCGAGTGCCGTCCGGCGCCCGCCGGATCGACGTACAGATCGACGGCGTTCACAGTCCGACCGCCTGCTCTAGGGCTCCGAGTTCCTCGTCGAGATGGCCGAGGAACGGGTGCAGGTCCGGGACGCTGCGCCGGCACCCGGTGAGCCCGAATGCGATCTCGGTGTCCGTGCTGGTGCACGTGATGTTCAGCGCCTGGCCGTCCACCGGGATCGACAGCGGATAGAGCGCGGTCATTCGCGCACCGTTCCAGTACAGCGGCGCCCGCGGCCCGGGGACGTTGGAGATCATCACGTTCGCCGGCCGGATCGGGGTGTGCCGCCCGAGCATCATCCCGATCGCGAGCGGGGCCGCGCCGAGCGCGCTCATCGCCCGGATCTGGGTGGCACTGCGCGCGACCATCGTCTCCTTGCCCTCCCGCATCGAGGACCGCACCGCGTCGAGGCGGCCGCCGGCGTCGTCGAGGTGGGTGCCGAGATTGCAGGTGAGCAGCCCGATCTTGTTTCCGGCCCCGTCGGTTCCCGCGCCGCGCAGGGACACCGGCACCATCGCCAGCAACGGATCGACCGGCAGCGAGTCCAGCCCGGACAGGAACGACCGCAACGCCCCCGAGCACATCGCCAGCACCACGTCGTTGATCGTGGCGTCGGCGCACTTGGCGACCAGCCGGAGCCGTTCGAGCGCCCAGGACCGGGCGGCGAACCGGCGGGCGCCGCCGATCGGGACGTTCAGCGGCGACGACGGCGCCGCGAGCGCCAGCGCACCGCCCCGGCCGTGCACGGCCCGGTCGACCGTGTCGGCGAGCGCCGGCACCAGGCCCGCGACCTCGTCCACGACGCCCCGCGCGGCCCGGAGCGCGGCTCCCGCGAGATCCATCGCACCGGCTCCCGACGCGACGGCGGCGAGCGCCAGGCGGGGCGTGCCCGGCTCCCACGGGGCGGGCATGTCACGCGCCTCGGGATCCTCGCTCAGCGCCCGCCGCAGCATCCGCATCGCGGACACCCCGTCGGCCAGCGCGTGGTGGATCTTCATGTAGACCGCGAACCGGCCGTCGGCGAGGCCCTCGATCAGGTGCATCTCCCACAGCGGACGGCTGCGGTCGAGCAGCCCGGCGTGCAGCCGAGAGACCAGGTCCATCAGTTCGCCGGGGCCACCCGGGTGCGGCAACGCGACGTGCTGGATGTGATGGGCGAGGTCGATGTCGTCCTCGGTCTCCCACCCCCACTGCCCGAGGGTCGTCAGGGCGCGTCGCGGCCGGCGGCGCAGCTGCGGGGACACCCAGTTGCGCCGCAGTGCGTCGTCGAGCATCGCGCGCACGTCGCGGGCGTCACCGCCCTCCGGGGGTTCGAGAAGGACGAGTCCACCGACGTGCATCGGATGCTCGCGGGACTCCGCGAGGAGGAACATCGAGTCGGTGGGTGACATCGGTGTCAGCATGTTTCGCCAATCGAGGTCTCGTGCCCATCCGGTCTGGATGGACGTGATATACGCCACTCCGGGTTACAAACAAATGTGATAATGGTCACGATTTGGTTGTGCTGATGGTTTTGTACAGCATCGAGACGCCGATCACCACCTGGGCAAACGTCCAGACAGGGGTCGACGGAGCGGCAACACCACCGCCGGGGCACCCCGCGCGCCGCCACGACGGCGCTCACCTGCGCGGACGGATACCACCCCGCCGATCCGGTACCGGGGGTCACAGGCAGGGGTCGCGCGCAGATTCTTCGCGGCCTCGAATGGCTACTGACGAGTACGCGTAAAGCTACTCGAAAGTAGCCCCGCCGCCGCGTTACAAAGGATCAAATTGCACACGAATCACGTTGTGTCCAAACGACGTTGGCGGACTCTTTCACGACATGACATCGCCGCCGAAATAATGCATGCTGGCATACCGGTAGCGCCGATCAGGACCGGAGGAACGGGACGCAAATTCGTCGTCCCGAGACCGTCGCAACGCGACCGGACCTCCGCCCGCTCGGTACCCGGTGATCCGGCGGCCTCCGCCGGATTGCGGTCAGCCGAGCGGCCCGCGATCACACCCGAGTGGTTCGACGCGGCTGCCCGCCTGTCCGGGTGCGTTCAGCGGAGCACGCACCCGGATGAACAGAACACGTGAAGAATCGATGCACGAGGAACGGTGGCCAACCAGATGTTCAGACGAATCGCAGTCGTCAACCGGGGCGAGGCGGCAGTACGCCTGATTCGCGCCGTCCGTGAACTCAACGCCGAACGCGACCACGACATCACCGTCATCGCACTGCACACCGACGCCGAACGGCGCGCGATGTTCGTCCGCCAGGCCGACGAGGGCGTGACCCTGCGCCCGTCGGCGACCGCCGCGACCCCCTACCTCGACCACGCCGAGCTCGAACGCGCCCTGCTCGAGGCGCGCGCCGACGCCGTGTGGGTCGGCTGGGGCTTCGTCGCCGAGGACCCCGGCTTCGCCGAGGTCTGCGCCCGTCTGGGCATCACGTTCATCGGCCCCTCCGCCGAGGCCATGCGCCTGCTGGGCGACAAGGTCGAGGCGAAGCTGCTCGCCGAGAAGGTCGGCGTCCCCGTCGCGCCGTGGTCCGGCGGCCCGGTGTCCACCCGCGCCGACGCCCGCCGGCACGCGCAGGCCATCGGCTACCCGCTGATCATCAAGGCCCGTTCCGGCGGCGGCGGCCGCGGCATCCGCAAGGTCTGGTCCGAGGACGAGCTCGAGCTCGCCCTCGAACGCACCCAGGGTGAGGCGCAGCGCTCGTTCGGCGACCCGGTGGTGTTCATCGAGCGCCTGGTCACCGAGGCCCGCCACGTCGAGGTCCAGGTCATCGCCGACGCCCACGGCAACGTGTGGGCCCCGGGCGTGCGCGACTGCTCGATCCAGCGCAAGAACCAGAAGGTGATCGAGGAGTCCGCCTCGCCGCTGCTGACCGCCGAGCAGTCCGCGAACCTCCGCAAGGTCTCCGCCGACCTGGTCAAGGCGGCCGGCTACTGCGGCGCCGCGACCGTCGAATACCTCTACCAGCCGTCGCAGAAGGTGTTCACCTTCCTCGAGGTCAACACCCGGCTGCAGGTCGAGCACCCGATCACCGAGTTCACCACCGGCCTCGACCTCGTCAAGCTGCAGATCCACGTCGCGAGCGGCGAGCCGCTGGTCGGCGAGTGCCCCGCCGAGTTCGGCCACGCCGTCGAGGCCCGCCTCAACGCCGAGGACGCCGACAACGGGTTCGCCCCCGCACCCGGCACCGTGCAGCTGCTCAAGTTCCCGCTCGGTTCCGGCCTGCGGGTCGACACCGGCATCGCCCAGGGCGACGTCATCCCGCCCGACTACGACTCGATGGTCGCCAAGGTCATCGCCTGGGGCCGCAACCGCGACGAGGCCCTCGCCCGCCTGCGCACCGCGCTGCGCGAGACCACCGTCGTCCTCGACGGCGGCACCACCACGAAGTCGTTCCTCCTCGACCTGCTCGACCGCGAGGAGGTCGTCACCGCGTCCGCCGACACCGGCTGGCTGGACCGCAGTGGTGCCGGCACCGCGAACGGCCCCACCCCGGCCGCCGCCGTCGCGCTGCTCGCGACCGCGATCGGGGTCTACGAGACCGAGGAGGCCCACGAGCGGACCGCGTTCCTCGCATCGGCCCGCGGCGGCCGCCCGCGCACCAAGAACACCCTCGGCCGCGACATCGAGCTGAGCTACCAGGGCCAGGCCTACAAGCTCGAGGTCGGGCAGATCGGGCCGCACCGCTACCGGATCGACGGCGACAGCGGCGAGGTGGAGGTCGACGTCGACCGGCTCGGCGAGTTCGAACGCCGGATCGTCGTCGGCGGCAAGCGGCACCACGTGGTCTCGGTGAGCGGCCCCGCCCACCACCTCGTCGAGGTCGACGGCATCAGCCACCAGATCAGCCAGGACGAGGCCGGCGTCGTGCGCGCCCCCTCGCCCGCGGTCGTCGTGGCGCTGCCGGTGGCGGTCGGCGACGAGGTCGAGGCCGGCGACACCCTCGTCGTGCTCGAGGCGATGAAGATGGAGACCGCGATCCGGGCCCCCTACTCGGGCACCGTCCGCGAGGTCCTGGCCATCGTGAACGCCCAGGTCGACGCCGGTGCGGCACTGCTGCGCGTGGACCAGGTGGCGGAGGAGACGGTCACCGAGGCGGCCCCGCGGGTCGAGTTCGCGGCCCCCGTGGCGCACGACCGCGACGACCTCACCGAGGCCCTGGCCCGGCTCGATGCACTGACCGCGACGATCACCGGATTCGACGTCGACGACACGCGTGCCGCGGCCCTGCTCGCCGAGTACGAGACGCTGCGCGACCGCCTGCCCGAGTCCGACCCCACCCTGGTCCGGGCGGAGCTCGCCCTGCTGACCACGTTCGCGGACCTGTGCGAGCTGTCCCGGAACCGCCCCGTCGGCGGTGTCGACACCGACGAGCGGGTGCACAGCCCCCGCGAGCACTTCCACTCCTTCCTCCGCTCGCTCGACGTCGAGCTCGAGGGACTTCCGGAGTCGTTCCGCGCCAAGCTGGCCCGCGCGCTGCGGCACTACGACGTGGTCGAGCTCGAGCGCACCCCCGAACTCGAGGAGTCGGTGCACCGGCTGTACGTCGCACTGCAGCGCCTCGAGGCCCAGGTCGCCGCGGTCGCGGGACTGCTCTCGCACTGGCAGCACGACTGCCGCATCGGGGACGACCTCGCCACCGAGGTCGAGGAGGTGCTCGACCGGCTGATCGTCGCCACCCAGCTGCGCTACCCGCTGATCGGCGACCTGGCCCGGGGACTGCAGTTCCGGATCTTCGACGAGCCGATCGTCCGTCGGACCCGCGAGCAGATCTACGACGGGGTCCGAGGCAGCCTGCAGTACCTGACCGAGAACCCGGGCGCGACCGACCGGGCCGGCCGGATCGAAGCGATGGTCGACACGCCGGAGCCCCTGGTCGGGCTGCTCGGCGAGCCGTGGTCCGCACCCGCGGACCTGCTCGAGGTGGTCACCCGCCAGTACTACAAGATTCGCGGGCTCACGGACGTCAAGTCCGTCGATGGTCACGAACTTCCTTGCGTCACCGGCACTTTCGAGCTGTCCGGCGAGAACCTGCACCTGGTGTCGGTGGCCGCCGACCATGCGCGTCTGCCCGAGGCGCTGCGGGTGGTCGACACTGCCGCCGGGCCGGCGCCGGTCAACCTCGTCGCCGACCTGTACGTGACCTGGCCGGACGCCCCCGCCGACGACGACGCCCTGACGGAGTCGCTGCGCTCGGCCCTGATGGCGCACAGCGCATCCGCCCCGTGGCGGCGGGTCACCGTCACCGTCACCGTGCCCGGCGCGATGACCACCCAGCGACAGGTGACGTTCCGTCCGGCCGCCGACGGCGGGCTCGACGAGGACCGCATCATCCGCGGCATGCACCCGCTCACCGCGCAGCGCCTGGACATGTGGCGGCTGAAGAACTTCAACGGAACCCGCCTGCCCGCACCGGCCGACACGTACGTGTACCACCTCGCGGCCAAGGACAATCCGTCCGACGAGCGGCTGATCGCGATGGCCCAGGTTCGGGATCTGACACTGCAGTTCGACGACGCGGGCGAGATCGAGGCCGTGCCCGCGATCGAGCGCGCCGTCGCGTCCTGCCTCGCCGGCATTCGCAACGCCCAGGCCGAGCGCGGCCGCAAGCGTCTCGACAACAACCGTGTCGTGCTGTACGTGTGGCCGCGTCTCGACGTGGCCGCGGACCGGCTCACGTCGATCGCCAGCCACGTCGCGCCGCTGACCGTCGGTGCGGGCATCGAGCAGATCACGCTGATCTGCCGCCTGCAGGAGTCCCCGACCGCCACACCGCGTCAGGTCGCGATGCGGTTCTCGTACCGGTCCGGGGCCGGCCTGCAGGTCGCGATCACCGAGCCGCCGACCGAGCCGCTCAAGCCCCTCGACGAGTACACCCAGAAGGTGCAGCGGTCCAAGGCCCGCGGCACGGTCTACCCGTACGAGCTGATCCCGACGCTGAGCGCCGGTGGCAGCTTCGTCGAGTACGACCTCGACGACACCGGCACGCTGGTGCCCGTCGATCGCCCGTACGGCCGCAACAAGGCCGGCGTCATCGTCGGTCTGGTGACCACCCCCACCACGCGCTACCCGGAGGGCATGACCCGCGTCGCGCTGTTCGGTGACCCGACGAAGGCGCTCGGCACGGTCGCCGAGGCCGAGTGCTCGCGCGTCGTCGCGGCCATCGACCTCGCCGAGTCGATCGGCGCCCCGGTGGAGTGGTTCGCGCTGTCCTCGGGCGCCACCATCTCGATGGAGTCCGGCACCGAGAACATGGACTGGGTCTCGCGCGGCCTGCGCCGGATCATCACGTTCACGCAGAACGGCGGCGAGATCAACGTCATCGTCGCGGGCATCAACGTCGGCGCCCAGCCCTACTGGAACGCCGAGGCCACGATGCTGATGCACACGAAGGGCATCCTCGTGATGACCCCGGAGTCGGCGATGGTGCTGACCGGCAAGCAGTCCCTGGACTACTCCGGTGGCGTCTCCGCCGAGGACAACTTCGGCATCGGCGGCTACGACCGCGTGATGGGCCCGAACGGCCAGGCACAGTACTGGGCACCGGACCTGTCCGCCGCGATTGGTGTGCTGTTCTCGCACTACGAGCACGCGTATCTCGGTGCCGGCGAACGCTTCCCGCGCAAGGCGGAGTCCACCGACCCGATCGAGCGCGACGTGCGGTCCTTCCCGCACGTGCACCCGTCGAGCGAGTTCACCACCGTCGGCGAGATCTTCTCCGCGGAGACGAACCCGGACCGCAAGAAGCCGTTCGACATCCGCACCGTGATGCGGGCCGTCGTCGACCAGGATCACGGTGTCCTCGAGCGTTGGGCCGACATGGCCGACGCCGACACCTCGGTCGTGTTCGACGCGCACCTCGGCGGCAACGCGGTGACCGTGATCGGCATCGAGTCGCGGGCGATCGCCCGCAAGGGCTGGTTCCCGACCGACGGCCCGGACCAGTGGACGTCCGGCACGCTGTTCCCGCGGTCGTCGAAGAAGACGGCCCGCGCGATCAACGCTGCGTCCGGCAACCGCCCGGTCGTGGTGCTGGCGAACCTGTCCGGCTTCGACGGCTCCCCGGAGTCGCTGCGGAACCTGCAGCTCGAGTACGGCGCCGAGATCGGCCGCGCGATCGTCAACTTCGACGGCCCGATCGTGTTCGTGGTGATCTCGCGGTACCACGGTGGCGCGTTCGTCGTGTTCTCCGGTGCGTTGAACGAGAACATGGAGGTGCTCGCGGTCGAGGGTTCGTTCGCCTCGGTGCTCGGTGGGGCTCCCGCCGCTGCCGTCGTGTTCACCCGCGAGGTCAACTCCCGCACCGCCGCCGACCCGGCCGTGCGGGACCTCGAGGCCCGGCTCGCCGCGGCCGGAGACGACGCCCAGCGCGCCCAGTTGCGGGTGGATCTGGCCGCCGAGCGGGCGACGGTCCGCAATGCCAAGCTCGGCGAGGTCGCCGCGGAGTTCGAGTCGATCCACAACATCGAGCGGGCCCGCGAGGTGGGCTCGGTGCACGCGATCGTCCCGGCCGCCGAGCTGCGTCCGCGCCTCGTCGCCGCCGTGGAGCGGGGTATGGGCAGGACGCTGAACTCCCGCGAGGGGTAACGGCTTTCGCCAACAGCGGCGCCACCGGAGTTCGCTCCGGTGGCGCCGCTGTTGCATGTCGCGCACCTAGCGTCGTCTCGGCCACGCCCGCAGCGCGACGAGCAGACACCCTGCGGCGCACCGCAACACGGCCCGTACCCGCGGATCGTCGAGGACGTCGGCGCGGCTCATCGGACCGACACCGACTCGGCGGGGGCCTCC
Organism: Rhodococcus olei; assembly: GCF_039540555.1. Classification (NCBI taxonomy): domain Bacteria; kingdom Bacillati; phylum Actinomycetota; class Actinomycetes; order Mycobacteriales; family Nocardiaceae; genus Rhodococcus; species Rhodococcus olei. The sequence continues at coordinate 149,028 of NZ_BAABFB010000007.1, forward strand.
GGCGCGCCGGTTCGCAGGGTGACGAGAGCGAGCACGGCCCCGGCGAGGGCGAGCGCCGCGGCCGTGACGAACGCGGCCGAGAACCCGTCGGTCAGGGCCACCCGATCGCCCAGCTCCCCCGCCCCGGCGGCCGCAGCGATCGCGGTGGCCACCGCGAGACCCAGCGCCGAGCCCACCTGGTAGCTGGTGTTGACGATGCCCGACGCGAGGCCGCCCTCCTCGGGGCGGGCACTGGAGAGTGCGGTACCGAGCGACGGGATGAACGCCAGCGCCATGCCCAGCGCCGACACCAGCGAGGCCGGCAGGACGTCGATCCAGAAGGTGCCGTCGGGACGCACCAGCGCCAGCCAGCCCAGGCCGACCGCGAGCAGCAGCAGCCCGGCGACCACCAGCGGCTTGGGACCGAACCGGCCGATCAGCCGCGGTGCGAGCACGATCATCCCGACCATGATCAGCACGGTCATCGGAATCAGAGCGGCTCCGCTGGGGAACGCCGACAACCCCAGCACCTGCTGCAGGTACAGGTTGAGGAAGAACCACATCGGGATCCACGCCGCACCGAGCAGGAACTGCGCGAGATTCGCGGCGCCCAGGTTCGGGGTACGGAAGATCGCCAGCCGAACGAGCGGATCGCGGCGCCGCGCCTGGATCGCGAGGAACGCCAGAAGCAGCGCCGCCGAGGCGAGCAGGGTCCCCCACGTCGTCGCGGACCCCCAGCCGACCTCCGGGGCGCGGACGATCCCGTACACCGCCGCGCCGATGCCGAGCGTGACCGTGACCGCGCCGAGCACGTCGACCCCACCTGTTGCGGCGCCGCGTCCGCCCGGCAGCAGCGCCGGCGTCGCGAGCAGCGCGACAACCGCGACCGGGATGTTGACGAAGAACACCCACGGCCACGACGCGTACTCGGTGAGCAGTCCGCCGAGGAAGACTCCAGCGGTTCCGCCGGCCGGAGCCGCGGCGCCGTACACCGCGAGCGCCCGGGTCAGGTCACGCGGAGTCGATCCGAACAGCATCATCAGCAGCGTCAGCGCGGCCGGCGCGATCAGGGCCGCGCCGACCCCCTGAACGGCGCGGCCCACGAGCTCGACGGGTACGTTCGCGGCGGCCCCGGCGAGCGCGGATCCGATCAGCAGGATCAGCCAGCCGAGGCCGAACATCCGGCGCGCGCCGAACAGGTCGGACAGCCGACCGCCGAGCAGGAGCAGTCCGCCGAACACGACGACGTAGGCGTTGAAGACCCAGGTCAGATTCTCCTGGGTGAAGCCCAGGTCCTCGCGTATCTGCGGCAGCGCCACGCCGATGATCGACGTGTCCATGATGACCATGAACTGTGCGAGTGCAATCAACCCGAGCGCCAACCACTTTCGCGATTGCGCCCGGCTGTCCGTCTGATTCATCCCGATCCCTCCTGACATTCGTCGGCGACGATCGCGGCTCGATCGCCGTGGTCCGGATTTATACCCCCCATGGGTATTCGTCGCAACCCGCGCCCGAGGACTTGCGCACCATGCCCATGGGGGGTATGTTTCGAGTCGTCCAGCCGATACCCCCTATGGGTATCTACGAACGCCAGAGGAGAACGTCATGGAGATCGCGAACTACACCGTCACCGGCATGACCTGCGGGCACTGCGCGAGCTCGGTCCGCGAGGAGGTCGGCAAGATCGCCGGCGTCACCGCCATCGACGTCGACGTCCCCACCGGCCGGCTCACGATCACCAGCAGCAGCCCGGTCGCCGACGCCGCCGTGGTCGACGCGGTCGACGAGGCCGGCTACACGGCCGCACCCGCCGGAGCACAGCCGTGAACACCCCCACCAAACTCGCCGGATTCGCCGGGGGCCTCGCCGTGATCTTCGCGGCGGCCCTCGGCCTCGGCGCCGCGACAGGAGACCCGATCGACACGGCCGCCGCCCACACCGCCCACGAGTCGAGCGGGCAGGGCGGCACCGACCACTCCGAGGCGGCCGCGCCGGCCGGCCTCCAGGTCTCCGATCGGGGCTACACGCTCTCGGACGTCACCGCGCCGGCCACGGCGAATCAGCCCGGGACCCTGCACTTCCGGATCCTGGACCCCGCCGGCGCCCCGGTCACCGCGTTCGACGAGCTGCACGAGAAGCAGCTGCACCTGATCGCGGTCCGCACCGACACGAGCGGCTTCCGGCACGTGCACCCCGCGCTGGGACCGGACGGCACCTGGTCGATCGACTGGACGTGGGCCCGCGGCGGCACGTACCGCGTCTTCGCCGACTTCCAGCCCACCGGGGGTGCCGGGCAGCTGACCCTCGGCCGCAACGTCGACGTCGCCGGCGACCTCGCCCCGACACCGCTGCCCGCCCCGTCCCAGGTCGCCGAGGTCGACGGCTACCGGGTCGAGCTGAGCGGAGCGCTGACGACCGGCGGCGGACCCCTGACCCTGACGGTCACCAGGAACGGCAGGCCCGTCACCGACCTCCAGCCCTACCTCGGCGCCTACGGCCACCTGGTCGCGTTGCGGACCGGCGACCTCGCCTACCTGCACGTCCACCCGCAGGGCGAACCGGGTGACGGGGTCACCGCACCCGGCCCCGACGTCACCTTCCACGCGCAGGCACCCAGCACCGGCACGTACCGCCTGTACCTCGACTTCCAGCACGAGAACGTCGTCCGCACCGCGGAATTCACGGTCCCGGTCGGCGACACCGCCGCCACACCGGAGCCCGCCGCCGGCCACGGGCACTGACAGACACACCGGAGAGGAGTCACGATGAACCCCGTCACGCACGCACCGACCGACGGACAGGTCGAATTGCTGATCGGCGGCATGACCTGCGCGTCCTGCGCGGCCCGCATCGAGCGCAAGCTCAACAAGCTCGACGGGGTCACCGCCACCGTCAACTACGCCACCGAGAAGGCCCGCGTCGACTACACCGGGGACGTCACCCCCGACGACCTGGTGTCCGCGGTCGAGGCGGCCGGGTACAGCGCCGCGCTCCCGACCCCGCCGTCGACGGCGGACAGCGCCGATGTCGCTGTCGCCGAGGACGATCCGACGTCCGCACTGCGTCGCCGCCTGCTGATCTCGCTCGCGCTCAGCGTGCCGGTGATCGCGATGGCGATGATCCCGGCGCTCCAGTTCACCAACTGGCAGTGGCTGTCGCTGACCCTCGCCGCCCCTGTCGTCGTGTGGGGCGCCTGGCCGTTCCACCAGGCCGCCTGGACCAATCTGCGGCACGGCACCGCGACGATGGACACCCTCGTGTCGATGGGCACGCTCGCCGCCCTCGGCTGGTCCGTGTACGCACTGTTCTGGGGCACCGCGGGGGTGGCCGGTATGACGCACCCGTTCGAACTGACCATCGCCCGAACCGACGGCACCGGCAACATCTACCTCGAGGCCGCCGCGGGCGTGACCACGTTCATCCTCGCCGGCCGCTACTTCGAGGCCCGGTCGAAGCGTCGCGCCGGCGCCGCCCTGCGCGCCCTGCTCGAACTCGGCGCCAAGGAGGTGTCGGTGCTGCGTGACGGGGTCGAGCAGCGCATCCCCGTCGACCGGCTCGCGGTCGGGGACGAGTTCGTCGTGCGACCCGGCGAGAAGATCGCCACCGACGGCGACGTGACCGAGGGTTCGTCCGCGGTCGACGCCTCGATGCTGACCGGAGAGTCCGTTCCTGTCGAGGTCGGCCCCGGCGACCGGGTGGTCGGCGCGACCGTCAATGTCGGCGGCCGAATCCTGGTGCGCGCCACCCGGGTCGGCTCGGACACCCAGCTCGCGCAGATGGCGAGGCTGGTCGAGGACGCACAGACCGGGAAGGCGCGGGCGCAGCGCCTCGCCGACACGATCTCCGGTGTCTTCGTCCCGATCGTGATCGCACTGTCGGTCGCGACCCTGGGCTACTGGATCGGCACCGGCGGCTCCGTCGCCGCCGCCTTCACGGCCGCCGTCGCGGTGCTGATCATCGCCTGCCCGTGCGCCCTGGGTCTGGCCACCCCGACCGCTCTGATGGTCGGAACCGGTCGCGGAGCGCAGCTCGGCATCCTGATCAAGGGTCCCGAAGTGCTCGAGTCGACCCGGCGCGTGGACACCGTGGTACTGGACAAGACCGGCACCGTCACCACCGGCAGGATGACCCTGCAGGACGTCATCGCGGGCGAGGGCGAGGACACCGCGGAGGTGCTGCGGCTCGCCGGGGCGCTCGAGGACTCCTCCGAGCACCCGATCGCGCAGGCCATCGCGAAGGGCGCCCGCGACCGGGTCCCCGCCGCGGAGCTGCCGCGGGTCGAGGAGTTCGCCAACATCGAGGGCCTCGGGGTGCAGGGCGTCGTCGACGGCCACGCGGTGATCGTGGGCCGGGTGCGGCTGCTGGAGGATTGGGCTCAGCCGCTGTCCGCGGACCTCGAATCCGCGCTGCGCACAGCCGAATCCGAGGGCAAGACCGCCGTCGTGGTCGGCTGGGACGGCAGGGCGCGCGGCGTGCTCGTGGTCGCGGACGCCGTCAAGGCCACCTCGGCGGAGGCCATCTCCCAGCTACGGGGCCTGGGCCTGACCCCGATCATGCTGACCGGCGACAACGCGGCCGCGGCCCGGGCCGTCGCCGACGAGGTCGGGATCGACGAGGTGATCGCCGAGGTGCTCCCGCAGGACAAGGTGGAGACCGTCCGGCGGCTGCAGGCCGAGGGCAGGGTGGTCGCGATGGTCGGCGACGGCGTCAACGATGCGGCGGCGCTGGCCCAGGCCGACCTCGGGCTGGCGATGGGTACCGGCACCGACGTCGCGATCGAGGCCAGCGACCTGACCCTGGTGCGCGGCGACCTGCGGGCCGCGGCGGACGCGATCCGCCTGTCCCGCAAGACGTTGCGGACCATCAAGGGCAACCTGTTCTGGGCCTTCGCCTACAACGTCGGCGCCCTGCCTCTGGCCGCGGCCGGACTGCTCAACCCGATGCTCGCCGGCGCCGCGATGGCGTTCTCCAGCGTCTTCGTGGTCAGCAACAGCCTGCGGCTGCGCCGGTTCCGGTGACGGCAACCACTCCGCCCGTGTGCCCTGGCCGGACTGCCCGTCCTCTCGAAGGCACACGCGGACGCACCACATCTGATGCCGTACCGAGCCGATGATCGTACGCGGCGGGGCATCCGGAGACTCCCGGATGGCCCGCCGCGAGCGCGCGCTTCCCCACACCGGACCGGATCCCCGGGGGCTCGGAACTCCCGAACACGTCCCGCCGGGGTCCGGCGCGCCCGGGGCGACCGCTACCCGATTCCGGGTTGCATCCCCAACCCGCAGGGATTCCCGTGATCGACCAGGCTCCCGCAGACGACCACGCTTCCAACCATGACGAAGACACCGGGAATCGCGCCCGCCGCTTCGAGGATGAAGCTCACGGGATCTGCATTCGCGTCCTCGTACGATCCGGAGGTGTTCGCCGACTCGCCGGAGAACGATCCGGCGGCAGACGCGTTGCCGGCGCCCGCGGCGAGACCACCGGCAAGCACGGCCGCCGCGACAACAGCGGACGCAACGCGACGTCCTGTGAAACGAAACATGTGAAACCCCCTCGACAGTGGCATCCGACGGTGCGCACGGCACCCGTGTCGGCGGCGTCGACGCGACGCAGCAGGCCACTGTACGGCAGCGGACCGAGACCGGGGTCGATATGTATTTCGTTGCAGTACTTGATAATTCGTTAGACGCTACCCGGACACGGACGGCGGCTGCACACTCGCCAGCCGCACGAATGCTGCGGCGTCGAGCACCTCGCCGCGGGCGGTCGGGTCGATGCCGGCGGCGACGAGCCTGCGCTCGGCCTCGGACGGGGATCCCGCCCACCCCGCGAGCGCGGCGCGAAGGGTCTTGCGGCGCTGGGCGAACGCCGCATCGACGACCGCGAACACCCGCCTGCGGTGTTCCGCGTCGATCGGCCACGGCGGCACCTCGAAGCGGTCGATGCGGACCAGGCCGGACTCGATCTTCGGTTCCGGCCAGAAGACCTGCCGGCCCACCGCACCGGCACGGCGCACCTCGCCGAAGAAGTTCGCCTTCACGCTCGGCACCCCGTAGATCTTGCTGCCGGGCCGCGCGGCGAGCCGGTCCGCCACTTCCGCCTGCACCATCACCAACGCGGTGCGGAGTGACGGGAACTCGGCGAACAGGTGCAGCAGCACCGGCACCGCGACGTTGTACGGCAGATTCGCCACGAGCGCGGTCGGCTCGGCGGGGACCTGTGACGGCAACACCTTCATCGCGTCCTCGAGGACCACGTCCAGCCGTCCGGACAGTTCCGGTGCCCGCTCGGCGACGGTCGTGGGCAGGCGGGCCGCCAACTTCGGGTCGATCTCGACGGCGACGACCTTCTCCACCACGTCGAGCAGCGCCAGGGTCAGCGATCCGAGACCCGGACCGACCTCGAGCACGACGTCGTCGCGCGTGACGCCGGACACCGCGACGATCTTGCGGACCGTGTTGCCGTCGTGCACGAAGTTCTGGCCGAGCTGCTTCGTGGGTCTGATGTCGAACTCCGCCGCGAGCGAGCGCACCTCGGCGGGACCGAGCAGGGCGGCCTGGCCGCGAGGGTGTGAATCCGACACCCGTCGAACTTAGCGGCCCGGCGGGTACGGCGGGAAATTCGACCGGACGGGCCTCACCGCATGCCGAGGCGGGACGTGCAGGAGGGCCACGCGCCCCAGCCCTGCGTCGCCTGGGTCTTCGACGCGATCGCGATCTGCTCCTCGCGGGTCGCGAGGTCGGCGCGCGGCGCGTACTTGAGCCCGCCCTGGCGCTCCCAGGTGTTCTGGTCGAACTGCACACCGCCGTAGAAGCCGTTACCGGTGTTGATGTGCCAGTTGCCGGTGGCCTCGCACTGCGCGAGCGCATCCCAGATCGAGCCGTTCGTGACCGGCGGCACCTCGGTGCCCGGCTTCGCGCCGACCCGGACGACCTTCGGCTGCGCCGGTGTCGTCACGGTCGCCGACACCTGCTGCTTGCCCGCCTCGACACCGTTGACGGTCGTCACCGCGAACGTGACGTCCTGCACACCCGGGGTGCCGGCGTGCTCCTCGACGGTGCGGCTCATGTTCATCGTCGGGTCCTCGATGCGCTGCTCCGGCGGGGCCAACGGCAGCGTCTCGGTTCGGTTCGCGGTGCGCACACGGGTGACCTTGATCGCGAGTCCCTCGGCGACGGGCGTGTCGACGGCCGGCTCGACGGTGTCCTGCTGCTCGAGCGGGGCGCCCTGGGCGGTGAGCAGATCGCCGACCGTGGCCGCGGCCAACCGCACGTTCGTCACGGGCGCGGCACCGTCGGCCAGGCGCACCACCTTCGGGCTGATGACTTCGAGGTCGGAGCCGTCGAGCGGCAGTCGCTGGGACCGCGACGCCGACACGTGCACGTCGCCGGCGAGGCGTTCCTGGGTCAGCGCCTCGTCGACGGTCAGGGCCGTGGTCCACAGTGTCCGCGGCTGCCCGTCGACGGTCAGCGTCAGCTCACGCGCCCGCCGCAACACCACCGTGTCGCCGTCGGACACCGACGACCCCGACACCGGTGCCACCGCGTCCTTGTCGCCGATCGCGTACCCCGCGTCGGCAAGGACGTCGTCGACGTTGCCGGACATCGTGCTCAGCGCGACGATCTCCCCGTCGACGTCGACGAGAACGGTCTTGTGCCGGGTCACGGCCAGAACGCCGCCGGCGATCAGTGTCAGCAGGAGCGCGCCGATGACGAGACGTAGAAACGGCGATCGAGCCGAGTTGATCCGAGCGAGAGGTGACACGAGAAGAATCCTGTGCTGTCGGTTACCGGGACGTGATCCAGACCTTGAGCGATCACAGTACGGTAACGAACAGGCGGAGCTCCGGCAACTGAGCCGGTCGTGACCTGCGCAAAGAGCGTGTCGGTCATTACTGTTGAGATTCAGTCACGACCATGCAGGCGACGAGAACTGAGGTTGGATGAGCGTTGCGCACCACCGCCCCGGACCGCGAACCGGCCGCCGTCTCGCGGCACCCGTTCTGCTCGGCGTCCTCACGCTGCTCGCGGTCCTGCTCGGACAGGGCCCGGCCGCGGCCCAGTCGGGCGAGGGCAAGACGTACCTCATCGCCACCGACGTCACGTTCGCTCCGTTCGAGTTCCAGAACGAGCAGGGTGACTTCGTCGGCATCGACATGGACCTGCTGAAGGCGATCGCCGCGGACCAGGGCTTCGACTACCAGGTCAAACCGCTCGGCTTCAACGCCGCCGTGCAGGCGCTGCAGGCGCGTCAGGTCGACGGCGTCATCGCGGGCATGTCGATCACCGACGAGCGCAAACTCGTCTTCGACTTCTCGGACCCGTACTTCGATTCCGGCGTCCAGATGGCGGTCGCCAAGTCCAACGACGACATCGAGTCCTACGAGGACCTGCGCGGGAAGCGGGTCGCGATCAAGACCGGCACCGAGGGCGCCACCTTCGCCGAGTCCATCAAGGACGAGTACGGCTTCACCACCGTGACGTTCGACGACTCGGCCAGCATGTACGACGACGTCCGGACCGGTAACTCGGTGGCCGTGTTCGACGACTACCCGGTGCTGCTGTACGGGATCGCGCAGGGCAACGGACTCAAGGCGGTCGGCCAGAAGGAGGCCGGCAACTCGTACGGCTTCGCAGTCTCCAAGGGCCAGAACGCCGAACTGCTCGCGAAGTTCAACACCGGACTCGCGAACGTGCGCGCCAGCGGCGAGTACGACAAGATCCTCGACACCTACCTGGGCGAGGGCGCCCAGCAGGCGCAGGGCGGCAACACCTTCTTCTCCCTGCTGCGCGACAGCTACCCGCTGCTGCTGAAGGGGCTGTGGCTGACGATCGTCCTGACCGTGGTGTCGCTGGCGATCGCACTGGTCCTGGGCCTGGTCTTCGGCTTCTTCCGGGTCTCGTCGAGCCGGGTCCTGCGCGGCATCGGCGTCACCTACGTCGACATCTTCCGTGGCACCCCGCTGATCGTGCAGGCCTTCTTCATCTACTTCGGGATCCCGGCCGCGCTCGGTTTCCAGATGCCGGCCTTCACCGCGGGCGTCATCACGCTGAGCCTGAACGCCGGCGCCTACATCACCGAGATCATCCGCGGTGGCATCCTGGCCGTCGACAAGGGGCAGATGGAGGCCGCGCGCAGCCTCGGCATGAACTACCTGTCGTCGATGCGCAAGGTGGTGCTGCCGCAGGCGTTCCGGACGATGATGCCGTCGTTCGTGAACCAGGCCGTCATCACTCTCAAGGACACCTCGATCCTGTCGGTGATCGGTATCGCCGAACTGACCCAGACCGGAAAGATCATCATCGCCAGGAACTTCGAGTCGTTCAACATGTGGTTGATCGTCGGCATCTTCTACTTCGTGATCATCATGGCCCTGACGAAGCTGTCCGCCCGGCTCGAGAAGAGGATCAACGCGTGAGCGAGTCCGCCCCCACCGCACCCAAGATCCGGGTCACCGCACTCAGAAAGGCCTACGGCGACAACGAGGTCCTCAAGGGAATCGACGTCGACATCGCCGCAGGCGAGGTGGTGTGCGTGATCGGGCCGTCCGGGTCCGGCAAGAGCACCTTCCTGCGCTGCCTGAACCGCCTCGAGGACATCACCGGCGGCACCGTCGTCGTCGACGGCTACGACCTGACCGACAAGAAGGTCGACATCGACACGGTGCGCCGCCACATCGGGATGGTGTTCCAGCACTTCAACCTGTTCCCGCACATGACCGCGCTCGAGAACGTCATGCTCGCCCCGATCCAGACGAAGCGGGCCACCAAGGAGACGGCCCGCGAAACCGGGATCGAGCTCCTCGGCCGCGTCGGGCTCGCCGACAAGAAGGACGCCCGGCCCGCCAACCTGTCCGGCGGCCAGAAGCAGCGCGTCGCGATCGCCCGCGCGCTGGCGATGAACCCCGACGTGATGCTGTTCGACGAGGCGACCAGCGCGCTGGACCCGGAGATGGTCGGCGAGGTCCTGCAGGTCCTGCGCGACCTCGCCGCCGAGGGGATGACGATGGTCGTCGTCACCCACGAGATGGGCTTCGCCCGCGAGGTCTCCGACCGCGTCATCTTCATGGCCGACGGCCACATCGTCGAGGAGGGCACCCCCGAGGAGGTCTTCGGCAACCCGCAGCAACCGCGCACCCAGGACTTCCTGCGGAAGGTGCTCTAACCGTCACAGATCCGCGAGGAAGACGTACCTCGGCCGCGGACCCGACATTGGGAACCACCCCGTCCCTCGTCACCGCCAACTCGATGACGATGCCGGATTGCGCACGACAACTCCGCCCCGAGACGAACGCTTCGCCGCCGTGAAACCAGCGCGGGCTGCGGAACACCCTGGTCAGAACGGAACTGCCGGGGACCGGCGTCCATACGCCTTGTTCGTCCTCGCGGTATTCCTCGCTGACGAGATGCACGCTCAGCACCGTGCCGGTGACCGTGCGCGTGACCGCACGGCCGCCGTGCGCGGTGCCCCACACCTGTCCGTCGTGGACTTCCGCGGTCAGCTGCCAGGTGGACAGCTCCCCCACCTGCGGGGGCAGCGCGCAGCACTCGATCTCCCAGGAGGCGATACGAATCGTGACAATCTCGACGGCCGAATCGACCGGAGTGGGTTCGGTGAACCGGTGACGCACATCTCGCGCCCACACACTCGGGAAATCCGGGGCGCGACGACCCCGGGTGCGGGCGTACCTGTGCAGTGCACGCTACGCCGGGCGTGCACATCGCGTCGTGTCCACTCGGCCGACGCGAACCCGCAGGTGCACACTCGGTGGCACCCAGGGGGCGGCGTCAGAGGCCGTAGACGCGCCGGGCGTTGGCCGTCGTCGCCTCGGCGAGTTCGAACGGGTCCTGGCCGCGGGTGGCCGCGAGGGACCGGACGGTGTAGGGCAGGCAGTACGGCTCGTTCGGGGCGCCGCGGAACGGGTGCGGTGTCAGGTACGGGGCGTCGGTCTCGACCAGCAGCTGGTCGTCGGGGACCAGTTTCGCCGCCTCGTGCAGCTCCCGGGCGTTACGGAAGCTGACCGTGCCCGAGAAGCTGAGCACGTACCCCGCCTCGACGCAGGCCAACGCCATCGTCGCGTCCGACGAGAAGCAGTGGAAGATCACCGTCTCCGGGGCACCCTCGTCGAGCAGCACGGTCAGCAGGTCGTGGTCGGCCTCCCGGTTGTGGATCATCAGCGGCTTGCGCAGCCGCTTCGCCAGATCGATGTGCCAGCGGAAACCCTCGACCTGGTCCTCGACGCCCGCGCAGCCGTCCAGCTTGCCGGGCCAGTAGTAGTCCAGCCCGGTCTCCCCCACCGCGACGGTCCGCGGGTCCGCGGCGAGGCGCTCGATCTCGGCCTTCGTGGCGTCGTCGAGGACGTTCGCGCGGGTGGGGTGGATCGCGACCGCGGCGTACACGCGCGGATCCCAGTTCGCGGCGTCGACCGCGAAGCGAGCCGCCGCGAGGTCGTCGGCGACCGTGACTACCCTCCCGACCCCGACCTTCTCCGCGCGGTCGACGATCTCGGCGACCGACCCCGCGTCGGTGGCCCCGCACGCGTCGAGGTGGGTGTGGGCGTCGATCAACGGCGCGAGGGGCTCGGGCAGGTCCGGAGCCGGACGGTCCTTGGGCACGCAGATACGATAGGCGCACCATGACTGCACCGAGCCGGCCCCCGTTCTACATCACCACTGCGATCGCGTACCCCAACGGCGCCCCGCACATCGGGCACGCCTACGAGTACATCTCGACGGACGCGCTCGCCCGCTTCAAGCGCCTCGACGGTTTCGACGTGTTCTTCATGACCGGCACCGACGAGCACGGCCTGAAGATGCAGCAGACCGCGGCGAAGGAAGGCATCGACGTCCGCGACCTCGCGGCCCGCAACTCCGACGTCTTCCAGGCCATGGACAAGGTGCTGAACGTCTCCTACGACCGGTTCATCCGCACCACCGACGCCGACCACGAGCTGGCCAGCAAGGCGATCTGGGAGCGGATGGTCGCGTCCGGGGACATCTACCTCGACACCTACGCCGGCTGGTACTCGGTGCGGGACGAGGCGTTCTACACCGAGGCCGAGACCACGCTGCAGGAGGACGGCAGCCGCATCTCCACGGAGACGGGCACCCCGGTGGTGTGGACCGAGGAGTCGACGTACTTCTTCCGGCTGTCCAGCTACCAGGACAGGCTGCTCGCGCTGTACGAGTCGCAGCCCGACTTCATCGCCCCCGCGACCCGGCGCAACGAGATCGTCAGCTTCGTCTCCGGCGGGCTGAAGGACCTCTCGGTGTCGCGGACCACGTTCGACTGGGGTGTGCCGGTGCCCGGCGACCCCGACCACGTGATGTACGTGTGGGTCGACGCGCTGACGAACTACCTGACCGGCGTCGGCTTCCCCGACACCGACTCCGAGTCGTACCGCACCTACTGGCCGGCGGACCTGCACATCATCGGCAAGGACATCAGCCGCTTCCACACCGTGTACTGGCCGGCGTTCCTGATGTCGGCGGGCCTGGAACTGCCGAAGCGCGTCTTCGTGCACGGGTTCCTGTACAACAAGGGCGAGAAGATGTCGAAGTCGGTCGGCAACGTCGTCGACCCCCTCGCCCTGGTCGAGGAGTACGGACTCGACGCCGTCCGCTACTTCCTGCTCCGCGAGATCTCCTACGGGCAGGACGGCAACTACAGCCACGACGCGATCGTCACCCGGATGAACGCCGACCTGTCGAACGAGCTGGGCAACCTCGCGCAGCGCTCACTGTCGATGGTCGCGAAGAACTGCGACGGGCAGGTCCCCACCCCCGGCGCGTTCACCGACGCCGACACCGCACTGCTCGCGCAGGCCGACGCACTGCTGACCAAGGTGCGGGCCGAGTTCGACGTGCAGGCCATCCACCTGGGCCTCGAGGCGATCTGGCACGTGCTCGGCGAGACCAACCGGTACTTCAGCGCCCAGGAGCCGTGGGTGCTGCGCAAGACCGACCCCGCCCGGATGGCGACCGTGCTTTACGTGACCCTCGAGGTCGTGCGCATCGTGGGCATCCTGGTCCAGCCGGTGATGCCGGACGCCGCGGACAAGATCCTCAGCGTCCTCGGGCAGAGGGCGGAGTCCCGTCAGTTCGCCGACATCCCGACCCGCATCGTCGCCGGCACCCCGCTGCCCGCACCGGCACCGGTGTTCCCGCGGTACGTCGAGCCCGAGAAGGACTGACGCACCGCCCCTGAAAACAGGCTCCGACCTGCAGCGAGGTAACTTGTCGGACCCCCCGGGCAGACTGCCCCCATGGGGACCAATCGAACAGACATTCGAAGCAGGTCGGGGTTCGGGTCGGGCGACGGCCTCGACGCGGTGGCCGCGCTGCAACGCGCCTACGAGAGCGGGTGGCAGCCCGCCGACGTGCTCCACGTCGCCCGGCGCGGGCTGGCCGCCGTCGAGCTCGCCCCGATCGGTGTGCTGATCCTGCGGGAGGCCAACCGCAGCGGGGCCTGGGCCCGTGCCCCGCTGCACTGGGTCGACCAGTTGCGCACCATCGCCGACACCTACCCGCGGCGACCCGACGAACCGTCGCTGTCCACGTCGGCGCTGCGGTTGCTCCGGCAGCTGCAACCACTGCGGATGCTCTGCCCGCCGCCGTCGCGGTGGCCCCAGATCCGCGTCGAGCAGGCCGATGTCGGTACCGACGCGAAGGTGCTGGGCAGGATTCGCGGGTTGCTCGCCAAGGCGGAGAGCACCGAGTTCACCGAGGAGGCCGAGACCCTCACCGCGAAGGCCCAGGAACTGATGACGCGCCACTCCGTGACGGAGACGCTGCTCAGCGCCGGCGCCGCCGACCGCGCCGTCGTGGTGCGGGCGCGCAGGATCCACCTGGACCGGCCGTACAGCAAGCAGAAGGGACTGCTGCTGACCACGGTCGGCGAGGCCAACCACGTGTCCACCCTCTACAACGCGGTGGACGCGATCGCGACCGTCGTCGGCACCCCCGCCGATCTCGAGCGGGTGGACCTGCTGTTCACGTCCCTCCTGGTCCAGGCGACCCAGGCGATGCGCAGCGAGCACACCCGGGGTGCGAGCTCGGCGGCGTTCCGGCGGGCGTTCCTGTACGGGTTCGCCGTCCGGATCGGACAGCGGCTGACCGAGGCCGAGAAGGCCGCCACCGCGCAGGCCGTCGTCGACGCGGACGCCCGGTTCGGCGATCTGCTCCCGCTCCTGACCCGCCGGTCCGACGCGGTGCAGGCCGAGGTCGACCGGCTGTTCGGGCCCCGGCTGCGGTCCTGGGGGTTCACGGTCAGCGATCTCGGCGGTGTCGCGGCCGGCCGGTCCGCCGCGGACGCGGCGCATCTGGACCCGAACCGGCGGGCGATAGCGGGATGAACACCGGCCCGAGCGCCCCGGGACACCTGGCGATTTGCACCGCCCGGGACCGGCCGTGACACCCTTGCCGGATGCGGATCGAGCGGTTGGGCAGCGGCGGCACCCCGGCGGCGGTACTGCGCGCGCTCGCGCGCCTCGCCGCCGACCGGGACGCCCCCGCCCCCGCCGCACTGATCGGCGACTGGTTCGGGTCGCGGGCGGTTCTGGCGCCCGCCGTGACGACCACACCCGTCCCGCCACGCACGGCCTTCGACCTGTCGGGCCGCCCCACTGCGGACCGCGAACCCGGCGACCGGCCGCTGATCGGAGGCGGCTGGATCGGCTACCTCGGGTACCCCGACCTGCCGGCCGACGGTGCACGCGCACTGCCGGCCGCCGCCGGCGGCTGGACCGACAGCGTCTTGCGGCAGGACGCCGACGGCTGCTGGTGGTACGAGTCGCTCACCGAAAACCCCTGTCCCCCAGCGTGGTCCGAGGCGGCAACGAGACCGGACCCAGATCCGCGACCCTGGCACGTGGAGTGGACGCCACCCGACCGCGCCGCCCATCACTCCGGCGTGACGCGCTGCCTCGACGCCATCGCGGCGGGCGAGGTGTACCAGGCGTGCGTGTGCGCGCGGTACACCGGCCGGATGCACGGCGATCCGCTCGACTTCTTCGCCGACGCCGCCGACGCGACGCGCCCCGCGCGGGCCGCGTACCTGCAGGGACCCTGGGGTGCGGTGGCGTCACTGTCGCCGGAGCTGTACCTGTCGCGGCACGGCGACCGGGTGACGTCGAGCCCGATCAAGGGAACTCTTCCGATCGGCGCCGACCCGGAGCTGCTGCGCGCGTCGGTGAAGGACGTCGCGGAGAACGTGATGATCGTCGATCTGGTCCGCAACGACCTGGGCCACCTCGCTATCCCGGGCACGGTCGTCGTCACCGACCTCCTCGGCGTGCACCCGGCACCCGGGGTGTGGCACCTGGTGTCCACCGTCGCGGCGACCGTGCCACCCGGCACGACCACCGCCGACCTGCTCGACGCCAGCTTCCCGCCGGCCTCGGTGACCGGCTGCCCGAAACACCGTGCCCGGCAACTGCTGCGGGTGTGGGAGCCGCATCCTCGCGGGGTGTACTGCGGCACCGTCGGATTCGCGTCGCCACTGGCGGGCACCGAGCTCAACGTCGCGATCCGGACGGTCGAGTTCGACGCCGACGGCAACGCGGCACTCGGGGTCGGGGGCGGCATCACGATCGACTCGGACCCCGACGCCGAATGGCAGGAGTGCCTCGACAAGGCGTCGAGCATCGTCACCCTGCGCGCGGCCGCCCACCGGATCTAGCCCGAGCACTCACCCCGCGCGGACCCCGACAGCTCGAAATCGCTCTCCTGCTGCTCGGTCAGACCGGCCGACCCTCCGCAGATGCGGTCGATGATCGAATCGACGTCGAGGCGCCAGGCTCGCAGCACCCCGTCGCCGTCCGCGGCCATCACGGTCTCGGTGCCCGGCACGAACGCCACCTGCCACCGCCCCGACCCGCCGGTGACGAGCGGCCCGCCGACCTCCCGCATCGCGCCCGGGTCGGCCACGTCCCACAACCGGACGGTGCCGTCGTCACTCCCGGACACCACGTACCTCCCGGTCGAGTCGAACGACACCGAGTACACCGTTCCGCTGTGTCCGCGCAGTTCCGGTTCCCGCACCGACATCGCCCCGTCCTCGGCCCGATTCCACACCCGCACCGTCTGATCGTCGGTTCCGACGGCCATCGCCGTGCCTGCCGGATCGAACGACACCCCGTTGTTCCCGGACCCGCTGTCCGAGCCGTCGACGGTCAGCGACTCGGGTCGCGCCGGGTCGGCGACCGACCACGCGAACACCCCGCCGTCCGCGTCGACCGCGACGAGCGACGTGCCGTCCGGACTGAACGCGGCGGTCCGCACCAGATTGCTCGGGCCGTCGAGCCGCGGCCCCCACGGCACCGGCCGCTCCGGGTCGGCCAGATTCCACAGCCGCATGCTGGTGTCGTCGTCCCCGATCGCGAGGGTGCGGCTGTCCGGGCTGAACGCCAACTCCCACGTGAACCGGGTCGCGGTCGTGATCGGGGGTCCGAGCGGGCGGGGATGGACCGGGTCGTGGACGTCCCACACCTGCACCTGGCCGCCGGTCGTCGGCGCGGTCGCCATCATCGTCCCGTCCGGCGACAACGCCACCATGTGCGCGCCCCCGAACGGCCGCGGCAGCGCGGTCTCGCCGGCCACCCGGGGACGGCCGGCGCGGTCGACCTGCCAGAGCCGGATCACCGAGTCGTAGCCGCCGGTCGCCATCAGCGAACCGTCCCGACTGATCGACGGCAGCGTCAGCGCCGCCTCCGACACCGGCAGCGCGGTGCGCGGCAGGGTCCACACCCGGACCTTCGAATCCTGGCCGCCGGTGACGACGGTGCCGCCGTCCGAACTCAACGCCAGGGCCGGCACTCCGCCGCCGTTGCCGGTCAGCGCGGGCCGCAGTTCACGCAACGCGCCGCGGTCCCGCTCGACCGTCCAGCGCTTGACGGTGCCGTCCCACGAAGCGCTGGCCAGGGTGGCGCCGTCGGCCGCGAACGCGATCGTCCAGATGGCCCCGGTGTGCGCCTGCACCGGCGCACCGATCTGCCGGACCGCGGTGACGTCGCTGGTGTCGAAGATCCGGATGACACCGTCGTCACTGCTGGCGGCCAGGGTCCGACCGTCCGGCGCGAACGCCACCGAGTGCACCACGTCGCCGAACTCGGCGGGCACCGGCGGCAACGGGACCGGCGCCGCCCGATTCGACATGTCCCACAACCGGACGCTGCGGTCGTCGCTGGAGGTCGCCATGACCGCGGAGTCGCCGCGGAACGACACGGTCCGCACCCCGGCCGGGTGGGCCTGCAGGATCGTCGTCGGATACGGGCCGGGGGCCGGAGGCAACACCGCGCCGGTGTCGGGATCCGAGGCCACCGCCGCGGAGGTGTCGAACAGCGTGACCGTGCCGTCGTCGTTCGGCGCGGCGAGCGTGCGTCCGTCCGGGCTGAACCGGATGTTGTGCACGGCCTTCGTGCCGGCCCGCGCGCCGTCGGCCAGCAGCCGCGGGGCCGCCGGATCGCTGACGTCCCACAGGTACACGGTGCCGTCACCGGCCCCGGCCGCCAGCACCCGGCCGGTCGGCGCGAACGACACCGAAGCCATGTACTTCGACGACCCGGTCAGCGGCGGGCCGACCGGACGCGGCGCCGTACGGTCACGCAGATTCCACAGCCGGACCGTGCGATCGTCGCTGGCCGAGGCCATCATCGTGCCGTCCGCGGTGATCGCCACGCCGTACACCGGACCGGTGTGCCCGTCGAGGGACCGGCCGATCGGCGTCGACTCGGTGGCGATCAACCCGGCGTAGGCGGTGTCGCTGCCGGGGCGCATCTGCCACGCCGCGAGCGAGAGCCGTGCCGCGGTCGTCGGATCGGTGGTCCGCAACGAGTCGGCGAGCGCGACCACCTGCCGGAACTGGGCCGCGCTGCGGTCGGCTTCCGCGCGGTTCTTGCCGGACCAGGCCATCTGCACCGCGACGAGCGCGACGACGGTGGACACCACCAGCGCCGCCATCACGACGCGCTGGACCCACGTGTTGCGGCGGACGTGCAGCGTCGAGGCCGCCAGGAACTCGGTGGCGGACGGGGTCAGCGTCGTCGCGACCCGCGCGGTGCCGCGGTCCGGGCCGGCGTACCCCTCGGCGGCGGCCCGCGGGGCGTCGTACTCGGCGACCATGTCGAGCCTGCCGCGCTGGTAGAGCAGGCTCTTGTCGCGCGCGGACTCCTCCCATCGTCCGGCGTCCTCCTCGATCTGCTGCCGCAGCGCCGAATACGACCGGTCCTCCTGGATCCACGTCTTCAGCCGCGGCCACGCCTCGATCACCGCGTCGTGGATCAGTTCCACGCTGTCGGCGTCGGCGACGAGCACGCGCGCCGCGATGAACTGGTCGACGACCTGCCGCGCGACCGCCGGGTCGTCGCCGGCGAACGCGAGCAGCTGGGGGACGGTGCGGCGGATCTTGACGTCCGCTCCGGTCTGCGTGACGTAGACGAGGTGCACCATGATCGACCGGGCGAGCACCTTCCCCCGGTCGTCGAGTCCCTCCCAGGTGTCTTCGGCGGTCGCGGCGACCGACCCTCGGACTCCGCCGGTGGCCCGGTACCCGGCGACGGTCATCTGCCCGCCGCGGCGCCGTTCCCACATGCCGTCGAGCAGGTGCGAGAGCAGCGGAAGCACCGTGCTGCTGCCGTCGTCGGAGGTCAGCACCCCGAGGTCGTGCAGGATCAGGTCCACCAGACCGGCCTCGAGCTTCACCCCGATCAACTGGGCCGGCCGGGTGATGACCTCCACCATCTCCTCGCGGGTCAGCGGGGACACCGCGCGGCTGCGCAGTTCGAGGGCGTCGGCGAGGACCGGGTGGGCGAGCGCCTGGGCGTAGAAGTCGGACCGCATCGTCGCGATCACCGTCGGGGCGGAGTCCGGGGTCTCGTCCGGCCCGACGGTCGACGCGGCATGGTCGAGGATCCGCAGGAACCGGTCCCGGTTGACCGGGTCGTCGCACTGGGTGAACAGCTCCTCGATCTGGTCGACGATGATCACCAGCTGCGCGGTCCCGAGCCGCTCCGCGGCCGCGCGCACGGCCCGCCGCACCGACTCGCGGTCGGCGTTCGGCGCGAGCTCGCCGATTTCGGGGACCGCGTCGGCGAGCGCCCGCAGCGGATCCGGACCGGGCGTCAGGACGATCGACGTCCCGGTCGGCTCCTCCGCGCCCGACTCGCTCCGCAGCAGTTCCGCGACCAGACCCGCCTGGACGAGTGAGGACTTGCCGACCCCGGACGCACCGGTGACGATCGTCATGCCGCGCCCCTGCGCCGCCGTCACCACACCGACCAACCGTTCGAGGCTCTCCGTCCGGCCGAAGAACAGGCGGGCGTCCTCCGCGCGGTACGGCTCGAGGCCGCGGTACGGACGCACCCCGGTCAACGGCGCGGCCACGGCGGGCTTGTCCGACTCGGCGCGGCCGCGGGCCGGGCCGCCGCCGTCGCGGGCGCTGTGCCACCACCCGTGCCACTGCTTGAGTGAGTAGAGACCCGGTGACGGCGGCTGGCTGCCGTGCAACGACTGGGCCGACCGGATCAGCACCACGAGGACCGGGCGCACGGTGTCGAAGGTCGCAGGCACGCGCTTGCCGGACCGCCAGTCGCTGAGCCGCTGCACCGACACCGGCTTGTCCGCGCCGATCGCCCGAGCCAGCGCGCCGGCCTCCGAGACCACCGTCTTGAGCGGCGGTCCACCGGCAGTCGCGAACAGCAGTCGCAACTGGTCCGCGAAGTGCAGTCTCGCGTCGGGCTCGTCGTTCATCCCGCCGTCCATCTCCTCGTTCCCAGCGGGGAAAATCCGCTGCGGAATAGTTCCTCACCGCTTGTGAACAGGGACAATATCGGAATCTCGATGCGCACCAATTGGTCGGGTTCGGATCGGTGGGCACAGTGGTGTGCGGCGCAGGTGGGGCCTTGCGCCAGGCCGCGGCGTCGGCGGGGACTGACAGATTCGAGGGGTAGCTCCCGCCGCGCACGCGCCGAAGACAAGAGGCCGACCGACACCGGACCGGGCATCAGGCCCGGCCGACCCGGAGGAGTCGAAGCATGAGCCGAATCGCCGTCAAGATCGTCACGAGGATTCCCCCGACCCTGGCCGCCGCGCTCGTCGTCGCGGCGTCGGTCGCGCTGATCGTGTTACTGGCAGGCATTCCGAGCTGACGGTCGGCGACGCGCCCGCGGGGAGGCGGGCGTCACTGCTTACGCGACGCGAGCACCGCCTCGTACACCTCGCGCTTGGACACACCGTCCGTCGCGACCGTGGCACACGCGTCCTTCAGCCGCGCACCGTCCGCGACGAGCCGCTCGACCTCGCCGACGAGGTCCTCGGGCCGGGCCGCCACCGGGCGCGCACCCTCGAGCACGACGGTGATCTCTCCTCGCACGCCCTCGGCCGCCCAGTGCGCGAGCTCGGTCAGGCTGCCCCGCCGGACCTCCTCGTACGTCTTCGTCAGTTCCCGGCACACGGCCGCCCGCCGTTCTCCGCCGAGAATCTCGACCGCGTCCGCGAGGGTGTCGGCCAGCCGGTGCGGCGCCTCGAAGAACGCGCACGCCCGGGGCTCGGCGCGGAGCGTCTCGAGCCAGGCCCGGCGCGGCCCCTGCTTGCGGGGCGGGAACCCGTCGAAGCAGAACCGCTCGACCGGCAGCCCCGACAGTGCCAGCGCGGTCGTGACCGCGGACGGCCCGGGCAGGCAGGTGACCGGCAGATCCCGGGCGACGCAGGCCGCGACGAGCCGGTAGCCGGGATCGCTGACGGACGGCATGCCGGCGTCGGTGACGAGCAGGACCGTGCGACCCTCGGCGACGTCCTCGACCAGCGCCGGCAGCCGGGCGGTCTCGACCTGGTCGTAGAAGCTGACGACCCGGCCGGTGATCGTCACGCCGAGGGCCGTGGCGAGGTGCCGGGTGCGGCGGGTGTCCTCGGCGGCGACGACATCGGCGGTTGCGAGCGCCTCACGCAACCGGTCCGACGCGTCACGGACCTCTCCCATCGGCGTCGCGGCAAGGACCAGGCAACCGTTCATGCCCGACAGCCTACGATCGTGCCGTGACCCAGTTGACCGACGAGCGCCCGACGCCGGACGATCGGGTCCTGCTCAGCCCGGGTCCCGCGGCTCCGGCGCCCGACCGCGGGCCCACCGACCGGCTCCGCGGCTGGGTCGTCACCGCGTTCCTCACGGCCGTCGCGGCGATCACCCGTTTCACGATGCTCGGCTATCCGACCGACGCGGGCACCCCGGTGTTCGACGAGAAGCACTACGCCCCGCAGGGCTGGCAGGTGCTCACCGGCGGCGGCGTCGAGGACAATCCCGGCTACGGCCTGGTGGTCCATCCACCGGTCGGCAAGCAGATGATCGCGCTCGGGGAGGCGATCTTCGGCTACAACGGCTGGGGCTGGCGGTTCGCGGCCGCGGTCGCCGGCACCGTGATCGTGCTGCTGGTGATCCGGATCGTGCGGCGGATGACCCGGTCGACCCTCGTCGGCGCGATCGCGGGTGTCCTGATGATCGCCGACGGCGTGACGTTCGTCTCGTCCCGGATCGGGATGCTCGACATCTTCATGGCCCTGTTCGTGGTCGCCGCGTTCGGATGCCTGATCGTCGACCGGGACCAGGTGCGGGAGCGGATGGCGGTCGTGTTCGACGAGGGCCGGGTCGCGCAGTCGCCGTACGGGCCGCGGCTGGGGGTCCGCTGGTGGCGGTTGGGCGCCGGCGTGCTGCTGGGCCTGGCCTGTGGCACCAAGTGGTCGGGCGTCTACTTCATCGCGTTCTTCGGGCTGATGTGCGTCGCCTTCGACGTCGCCGCGCGCCGCTATCACGGCGTGCGCCGGCCGTGGGTGGGCACCGCCGTGCGCGACATCGGTCCCGCGCTGTACTCCCTGGTTCTGGTACCGATCGGGGTGTACCTGGCGACCTACTGGGCGTGGTTCGCGTCGGAGACGGGCGTGGACCGGCACGCGGTCGGCGACCAGATCGGCTTCGGCGGGTCCTTCTCGTTCGTCCCGGCCGCGTTGCGGTCGCTGTGGTACTACAGCGGCAACGTGCTCGAGTTCCACGCGGGCCTGACGAACTCCGCCGGCAACCACCACCCGTGGGAATCGAAGCCGTGGACGTGGCCGATGGGGTTGCGCCCGATGCTGTACTACTTCGCCGAGGGCGACCAGGTGTCCGGGTGCGGCGCCTCGAGCTGCGTCAAGGCGGTGATGCTGGTCGGCACGCCGGCGATGTGGTGGCTGGCGGTGCCGATGCTCGGGTGGGCGCTGTGGCGAGCCGTGGTCGGGCGGGACTGGCGGTACGCCGCGGTCCTCGTCGGGTACGGCGCCGGGTGGCTGCCGTGGTTCGTGACGATGGACCGGCAGATGTACTACTTCTACGCGGTCGCGCTGGCGCCGTTCCTGGTGATGGGACTGGCCCTGGTGTGCGGCGAGGTGATCGGCAGCGCGCGCGCCGCCGCGGAACGGCGCGGCACCGGACTGCTCGCGGTCGCGTTGTATCTGGGGCTGGTGGTGGCGAACTTCGTGTGGCTGTGGCCGATCCTGACGGCCCTGCCGATCACCCCGGAGGCGTGGCAGCAGCAGCTGTGGCTGCCGAGTTGGCGCTGAGCACGCCGCTGCGCGGGCCCGCCTCCGGGAAACCGGGTCAGACGGAGGCCGTCGCCGCGAGCCTGCCGCCGAGGAGGGCGTCGACGCTGAGCCGTCCCGCACCGACGGCGGCGATCAGCAGCGAGGAGACACCGAGCGCGAGGACCAGCTCGTAGCCCATCGGCATGAACAGGCCCTGGTCGGCGTGCACGATGAAGAACGCACCGAGCATGTCGAGGAACAGCAGGATCCCGGCGATCGGCGTGAGAAGCCCGACGATCAGCAGCAGGCCACCGCCCAGTTCGACGCTCGCGGCGAGGATCGCCGACAGGTCGGGCATCGGCGCGCCCATCCCGTCGAACGCGACCTGGGTCTTGTCGATGCCGTTCGTGAAGAACTTCTGCCAGCCGTGCGCGACGAAGATGATGCCGATCCCGACGCGGGCGATGAGCAGGGCGAGGTCGCGGAATGCGCTGGATTTCATGTCGTGGTCCTTTGCGATGTGCGGCGCGGAATCCCACGCAGGGAACGGAACGTACCCACTCTGACACGATTAGGTTGAAGCGTCAACTAAAGTGCGGCGGTGCCACCTCCGGACGCCGTAGCCGACCCACGACCCCACGACGACCGCGGCCGCCAGCAACCGGACCAGGGTCACCGCGTCCTCCGGGTACACCACGCCGGTGAGGTAGTAGGCGATGAAGCCCGTCGACGGCAACGGCGGCTGGCCCCCGGCCACCCGGGCCCAGTTCTCGAGCGATGTCAGCGGGCAGTCGTACCCGATCAGGACCGACCCGAACCCCCACGCGACGGCGAGGGCGTGCACCGCGATCGTCCGCGGCCACCGCCACGCCAGGAAACCCCCGAACACGACGTATCCGATGAACGACAAGTGCACGACCACGCACAGCATCTCGATCGCGCGGTAGCCCATCCACACCTCCGCGGAGCACCTCCCCGCAGCCCAGCCTAATCCGTCAGGCCCCCCGGATCGCGGCCTCGACGAGCGAGCGCGCGAACGCGTCGGACAGGCCGAGACCCCGGACCGTGGCGACGTACTCGGTGGCCGCCCGCTCGGCCGCGGCGGTCGTGGCGTCGCCGATCGACGCGACGAACGACCCGAGCCGGCCCCGGGTTTCGATCGCGCCGAGGGACTCGAGCTCCCGGTACGACTTGGCGACGGTGTTGGCCGCGAGCCCCAACTGCTCGGCGAACGCCCGGACCGTCGGCAGCTTGGTGCCTGCGATCAGCCGACCGTCACGTACCTGCTCGAGGATCTGGAGCTTGATCTGCTCGAACGGCGGCGTCGACGAGGACGGGTCGATGTCGATGCGCATGATCGAGGCTAACCCTCGAAGCGCCCGGTCACGGCGTGAACGCTTCCTCGGCGCGGTCGAACCACGCCGCCTCCTCGACCAGTCGCCGGCTGCGCCAGCCGTCGGCCGGCGTCCGGACCAGGTCGTGGTGGTACCAGCCGCCGCAGAAGAACTGCTTGCCGGGCCCCACGACCAGCGGGTTGTAGAACATCGCACTGACCGACGCGACGCCCTGCTCCTGGTCGAAACTGCGGACGTCGACGTTGGTGACGTAGTGCTGGGTGCGGGAGAACAACGCGAGCATCGGGTCGAGCGCGGCGATGACGGACTCCCGATCCCCGGTCGGCCCGCCGGAGGTGCTGTAGTCGATCTGCGCGTCGGCGGTGAACACGGTCCGGTACACGTCCCAGTCCCGGGTGTCGACGGCGCGGGCGTACCGGGTGAACAGGTCGTGGACCTCGATCCAGAAGAAGAAGTACGCGTTGTCCATCGGACAATGAAACCGCACCGGGGTCACCTGCGTCCGCGGTTCGGCCGGGCCGGGGCACAATGTGATTCATGGCTACGACTTCCCCCGCGACGCAGGCGACGATCTACCACAACCAGCGCTGCAGCACGTCCCGCAAGGTGCTGGCGCTGATCGAGGAGGCCGGCATCACCCCGACCGTCGTCAAGTACCTGGAGACACCGCCGTCCCGCGACGGCTTGCGCAAACTCCTCGACGACGCCGGCCTGAAGCCGAGCCAGGCGATCCGCACGAAGGAGTCGCTGTACAAGGAGCTCGGGCTCGCCGACGCGAGCGAGGACGACCTGCTCGACGCGATGGTCGAACACCCGATCCTGATCGAGCGCCCGATCGTCGTCACCGACCGCGGCACGGTCCTCGCGCGCCCGGTCGAGAGCGTCACCACGATTCTCTAGTCCCGGCTGATCGGGCAGGACATGCACCGCGGACCGCCGCGTCCGGACCCCAGTTCGGACCCGGCGATCCGCAGGACCTCGATGCCCGACGCCTCGAGGCGGGCGTTGGTCTCGACGTTGCGCTCGTAGGCGACGACGACGCCGGGCGCGACCGCGAGGGTGTTGTTTCCGTCGTCCCACTGCTCGCGTTCGGCGGTGACGTGGTCGAGTCCGGTGTCGATGACTCGGAGCTTGCCGATTCCCATCGCCGCGGCCGCCGCGTGCAGGAACGGCTCGGCTCCGCGGATGGACACGCCGCTCTCCTCACGACGCAGCGTGAACGCGGTCAGCGTGTGCGCGACCGCCGGGTACATCACGACCGCGTCGACGTCGACCATCGTGCACACGGTGTCCAGGTGCATCGACGCGCGCCGCTGCTCGATCGGGACGACCAGCACGGTGTGGGCGAGGTTGTCGTCGAAGACGCTGCGCGCCAACGCCTCCGCGCCCGCAGGCGTGGTCCGCTCCCCCACCCCGACGGCGATCACCCCGGGTGCGAGGAGCAGGACGTCGCCGCCCTCGACCGGCGCGGTGTGGGACTCGTACGCCCGACGTACGCCCCGGAACCGTGGGTGGTGGGCGTAGATCAGGTCGGTCAGCGACGCCTCCCGCACCCGAGCCGGCAGCGCCAGCGAGGTGATCGCGACACGGTCCCTGATCCAGAACGACGAGTCGCGAGTGAACAGCAGGTTCGGCAGCGGTTCGATGACGAAGTCGCCGCCGTGATGCATCCGCCGTACCAGCGACGGCCCGCCGGGCCCGATCGGCAGTTCGTCGAACGTCATCCCCGCCATCAGCACCGTGGCCAGGTCGGCCGGTTCCACGGTGCGCAGGTGCTCGGAAAGTTCCTGGGCGAGAGTGTGTCCGAGGCGCCGGGGATCGACCGCCGCGGCGATGCCCTGGATCCGGGCCGCGCCGCTGACCGTCAGCGCCTCGGTGAGCACGTCGGACACCAGCAGCACCTCGACGCCCCGCGACCGCAGCAGATCCGCGAACGCGTCGTGCTCGTCCTGGGCGCGGTCCACCCAGGGCAGGCCGTCGAACAGCAGCTGATCGTTGTTGCGCGGGGTCAGGCGCTTGAGCTCGTCGCCGGGACGGTGCAGCAGCACCGTGCGCAGCCGCCCCACCTCGGATTCGACCCCCGGCCCGGTCCCGCGCTCGCTCGCCATACCGTCGTACGGTAGCGCCCCGTCACGTCGGCCGCGAGCGCTACGTCAGTCGATCAGCCCGCGTTCCCGGGCAGCCGCGACAGCGGCCGTCCGGCTGTCCACACCGAGCTTCGAGAACACGTGCACCAGATGCGATTTCACGGTCGCCTCGGTGACGAACAGCTCCTTGGCGATGGCCCGGTTGGACAACCCCCGCGCCACCAGGGAGACGATCTCCGTCTCGCGGGCACTGAGATCGACCCGCGGTGACCGGATTCTCCGGTACAGACGTTGCGCCACATCGGGATTGAGCACGGTCTCCCCGCGCGACGCGGCCCACACCGCGGACACGAGGACTTCCGGGTCACTGTCCTTGAGCAGGTACCCCGATGCCCCGGCCTCGACCGCACGCAGGATGTCGGTGTCGGTGTCGTAGGTGGTGAGCACGACGACCCGGGGCGGGTCGGGACGCGCGACGATCGCCGCGGTGGCCTTCGCACCGTCCATGCCCGCCCCGAGCCGGAGATCCATCAACACGACGTCGGGTCGCTCGGCCGCGACCAGGTCGAGCGCCTGCTCACCCGACGCCGCCTCTCCGACCACGTCGAGCCCGTCGCGCGACGTCAACAGGGCCCGCATCCCGGCCCGCACGACGGGGTGATCGTCGACCAGCAGGATCCGCAGCGGTGTCATGACGCGGCCCGCCGCGGTGTCACGACGCCACCCGCCTCGGTCTCACGACGGCACCGGAAGCGTTGCGGCCAGCGCGGTTCCGTCGCCGGGTGCGGACTCGACGACCAGCGCGCCGCCGAGCGAGTCCAGCCGGTCACGCATCGCGCGCAGACCGAACGACGCCGACGCGGCCGCGGCGTCCGGATCGAACCCGACACCGTCGTCGACGACGTCGAGGCGCACCTCGTCCGGCGCGTACGAGAGGGTGACCCGCACGTGCTCGGCCCGCGAGTGCAGCCGCACGTTCGCCAACGCGCTCTGCGCCACTCGGAGCAGGGCGACGTCGTACTCCATCGGCAGCGCCGCCGTGTCGCCGTCGACGACGAGTTCGGCGGCGACACCGAGGTGCTCACGCAGCTGCTCCACCAGCCTGCCGAGCGCGGACGCGAGGGACGCCTCCTCCAGCGCCGACGGTGTCAGCGCCCCGACCACACGCCGCGCCTCGACGAGGTTGTCCTGGGCGGTGTCGGCGATCCGGGTCAGCACCCCGACCGGATCCGGGTCGCGCTGCCCCGCACGAGCGAGCAACAGGATCGACGAGAAGCCCTGGGCGAGGGTGTCGTGGATGTCACGGGCCAGCCGGGCCCGCTCGGCGACCGCCCCGGCCTCTCGCTGCAGGGTTGCGAGTTCGTCCTGGGCACTGAGCAATTCGTGATGGGAGTCGGCCAGCTCGTCGTACAGCCGCCGGCGCTGCTGGGCGTCGCGGACGAGTTGCTGGTACACCAGCGCCATCCCGGCCGCGGCGGCCGCACCGAAGATCGGCCCGACGATCGACGCCACCGCGTTCGACGCACCGTGCCACAGGGTGGCCCCGACGACGACCGCGGTGATCGCGACCGTCGACACCAGCGCCGCCGCGGTCGAGAGCAGGTGGAAGCACAGGAAGAACAGGGGGAACGCCACCCACACGTAATTCCCGCTCAGCACGGCGAGACCGAGCCAGCCCGCGATCAGGACCGCGAGCCACACCTTGCCGTAGCCGGCGCTGCCGGTCCTGGCGGACCGGCGGGCGAACCAGATTCCGGCCAGATACCACCCGAGCACGAGCGCCGCGAGGACCAGCGCGGGAACGGGATTCGGATCGTCGGCGACGCTGCGCGCCACCCCGACGGCGAGCAGCAGCACGAACAGGCCGTGCGCGCCCAGCGTCATGACACGCAGCACCGAGACCGGGCCGCGGTCGTCGGTCACCGCGGCCGCGCCTCGGTCACGGTGGGCTGGGAGCTGCATTTCGTCCACGCTAACACCGGCGTGGACGCGGGCCCACCACGACCGCCGGAATCCAACTTTCGATTGACCGGGGAACTCAACCGTTGCGCGATGCCGTGACCCACCCTCGGCGACGACGCTGGAAGCCATGTTCCTCAGTATTCGTGACCTCGCGTTCGCCAAGGGCCGCTTCGCGTTGACGATCGCCGTCCTGTTCCTCATCTCGTTGATGGTGGTGATGCTGTCCGGACTGACCGCGGGCCTGGGGAACCAGTCGATCGCCGCGGTGCAGGGCATCGGCGCGGACCGTTTCGCGTTCGGCGCGCCCGCGGAGGGCCAGTCGCTCTCGTTCTCCGAGTCCCGGGTCACCGACGCCCAGCGCGACGAGCTGGCCGCACTGCCGGGGGTCGACGAGGCCACGATCGTCGGGGTCGCGCCCACTCGCCTGACGGTCACCGGCGCGGAGCCGGGTACCGGCCGAGACATCGGCGCCAGCGCGTTCGGGGTCGAAGGGGCGTCGTTCGCGGCGCCGGTGCCGCTGACCGCGGGCGAGATCGCCGTCGACCGGTCGCTCGCCGACGACAACGGTGTGACCCTCGGCCAGCACGTCGACGCCGGCGGGCGGACGTTCACGGTGACCGCGCTCGTCGACGATTCGTACTACAGCCACCAACCGGTGGTCTGGTTCGACCGGTCCGACTGGCTCGCCCTCCCGACCGCAGGCGGCAGCGAGGGCACCACCGTCGCGCTGCGCACCTCCGCCGGATTCGACGACACCGCGGCGGCCGCCGCCACGGGGACCGCGATCACCGACGCCGACGGCGCGCTCGACGCGATCGGCGGCTACAGCTCCGAGCACGGCTCCCTGCTGCTCATGCAGGTGATGCTGCTCGCGGTCAGCGCCCTCGTAGTCGGTGCGTTCTTCACGGTCTGGACCATCCAGCGCGGCCAGGACCTCGCCGTCCTCAAGGCCGTCGGTGCGTCCACCGGCTACCTTTTGCGCGACGCCCTCGGCCAGGGACTGGCGGTGCTCGTGGTTGGCGCCGGCCTCGGCACGCTCACCGCAGTCGGCCTGGGAACCCTTGCCGCCCAGGCGGTCCCGTTCACGATGACGGTCTCGGGCGCGCTGACCCCGTTCGTCGCCCTCGTCGTCCTGGGCATGCTCGGCGCGACCGCGGCCGTGACCCGCATCGCCACCATCGACCCTCTCACCGCGCTCGGCGCGGCTCGCTGACACCGACCGAGAAAGGACATCCACCGATGAGCATCACCCTGCGCGACACGGTCCTGACCTACCCCGACGGCGACACCCGCCTCCGTGCGCTCGACAACGTGACCTTCGCGGTCGAGCGCAGCGAACTGGTCGCGGTGACCGGCCCGTCCGGGTCGGGCAAGTCGAGCCTGCTGGCGGTCGCGGGGCTGCTGACCGTCCCCGACTCCGGCACCGTCGTCGTCGACGGTGTCGACACGACCGGGCTCAGCCGCGCGCAGCGCACCACGCTGCGCCGCGAACGTCTCGGGTTCGTGTTCCAGCAGTCGAACCTGCTCGC
Source organism: Rhodococcus olei (assembly GCF_039540555.1). NCBI lineage: Bacteria > Bacillati > Actinomycetota > Actinomycetes > Mycobacteriales > Nocardiaceae > Rhodococcus > Rhodococcus olei. The sequence goes on from NZ_BAABFB010000007.1 coordinate 178,487, forward strand.
CTCGCTCACCGCGACCGAGCAGCTGCTGATGATGACGCACCTGGGCGGCGGCCGGGTCCGCGCCCAGCGCGAGCGGGCACGCGACCTGCTGTCCGGTCTCGGTCTCGGCTCTCACCTGGACAAGCGCCCCAACCAGTTGTCGGGCGGGCAGCGGCAGCGCGTCGCGATCGCCCGCAGCCTGATGAACGACCCGTCGGTGCTGCTCGTGGACGAGCCGACGTCCGCACTCGACGAGGCCCGCAGCCGGGAGATCGTCGGGCTGCTGGCGACGCTGGCCCGCGAACGCGACGTCGCGATCGTGATGGTCACCCACGACCTCGCTCAGCTCGACCTCGTCGACGAGGTGTACGAGATGCACAGCGGCGTGCTGACCCGCAACGCATCGACCGCGGCGGCCTGACCCGGGCGAAACACACGGCGCCCCACCCCGGAGTGTTCCGGGGTGGGGCGCCGTGTGGGTGGGGCGGCTGCTAGGACGAACCGAACATGCCCGCGCTGCCGGTGCCGCCGCCGGTGCCGGGCACCGGGTCGTCGGTGACGGTGATCGTCCCGGTCGTGTCGGAGCCGAGGAAGCCGGGCGCACCGCTGTAGACGGCGCGGACGTCGAACGTGCCGCTGGCGTTGAACATGTAGCTCTGGCTGGCCAGGCCGTCCTTGACGTTCACCGGGTTGCCGAGCGGCTCGTTGCCGCTGAAGAACTGAACGGTGCCCGCGGTCGCCTTCGGCGCGACGTTCGCGCGCAGGAAGATGTAGTGGCCCCGCTGCGCCTGCGCCGGGATGTCGAGGGTCAGCGTCGTGGCGACGTCGGTCGCACCGGGCTCGCTGACGCGGATGGTCTGCGCGGTGGACGTCGAGCCGGCGAATCCGGGAGCGCCGGAGAACACCGCGGTGATCGCCTTGTCACCGGTGACGTTGAAGTTCTGCACCACACTGGCCTTGCCGTCGGCGCCGACGTTCGCCGTGCCGAGCACGGTCATGCCGTTCTTGAACGTGACGGTGCCTGCGCCCGGGAACGGCGACACCTGCGCCTCGAGCACGACGTCGGTGTTGATCAGCGCCGTCGTCGGAATGATCAGAGTGGTCTGGGTGGTCTGGTCGCCGGGCTGGATCGCGATGGACTGCGCGGGCGACACCGACTCCAGTGCGAACGGAGTGGCCAGGAACTTCGCGGTGATGTCGAAGGTGCCCGCGTCGGTGTTCGACGGCGTCCACGCGAACGTCGCGACACCGGCGGCGTCGAGCGCCCCGGAACCGACCTCGTCGGCGCCCTTGTAGAACTTGACGAGGTCGCCGGCCCGGCCACCGAGGACCCGCGCGGTCAGCGTCGACTTCACGCCGCCCTTGAGCGAGCCGACCGCGTCCAGCGCCGTGGTGGTGGTGTTCTTCTTGATCGTGTAGGCGGGCCCCTGATTCAGGTACTGCCCCGACGCGGTCGTGCCGTTGTAGGACACACCGGTGGTCTGCGCGACCTCACGGGTGCAGTTCGCGCCGACCGTGTACTGGAACTCGTAGGTCTGGGTGGTGCCGGCGTCCCAGCTGCCGGAGACGCGGACCGTGCCTGCGCCGAGGCTCGAGACGGCGACCGGCAACCCGTTCACCTTGGCGGTGTCCTGCTTGTAGTTCAGGCAGGTCGGGCGGGTGTCCTCGACCCAGTTGATCGTGTTCCCCGCGCCGGTGACCGTCGTCGTGGCGGTGACGACCTCACCTTCGGAGGGGGTCGCGTTGCTGACGGTGCGGGTGAAGTTCATGGCACCGTCCGCCCACGTCACCGTGGCGGGATCGGCCCCCGCTGCTCCTGCACCCAACGTCACCGCGAAACCGGCGGCGACGGCGAACGCACTCGCCGTGGCGACCGTGCGGCGCCCAGACATCCCCGACATGTCATCCCTCCCAGGACCGGTGGGCGACCCCGAACGGGCGGCCCGAATGTTTGTGGTCGACTGGTCCGGCGCCCTCCCCCGAGGGGCCGGTTCCGACCGAAATCGGGGAGCAGTAGATCACGATTCGATCACCCGCGACGGCGATTTCGACGAAGAAGCCGGACGTCCGTCCTGATCGCAACCGGACCCATCGGACCATTCGGTCCGCCCGCGATCACCGCAGGCCAGGGTCCTACCGGAGGAACTTGCCGAACTGGTCGTTGGCCCGTTGCATCACGAACTCGTACGGCGGCGCGAACTTGCGCGCCCACCAGTACCCGAATCGCACGTCCGCGGAGGTGTACACCAGGAAACGGTTCTTCTTCACGCCGCGGACGATGCAGTCGGCGACCTTTTCCGGCGAGGCGGCGCGACGTTCGAACCGGTGCACCAGCTTGCGCACCCGCGGATCGTCCCGGTCCACCCCGACGATCTGCACGGTCCCGACCAGCGGTGTCTTCACCGCGCCCGGAACGACCAGGGAGACCCCGATGCCGTGGCGCTTGAGGTCGAACCGCAGCACCTCCGAGACGCCCCGCAGGCCGAACTTGCTGGCGCTGTACGCGGCGTGCCACGGCAGAGCCAGCAGGCCCGCGGCCGAGGACACGTTGACGAGGTGTCCGCCGCGACCGGCCCGCACCATCGGCGGCACGAAGTTCTCGATGACGTGGATCGGGCCCATCAGGTTGACGTCGACCATCGACTTCCAGTGCCGGTGTTCGAGATTCTCGACGGTGCCCCAGGCGGAGATCCCCGCCACGTTCATCACGACGTCGAGGGCGCCGTGGTCGGCGTCGACCTGCTTCGCCCACGCGGTGACCGCGTCGTAGTCCGAGACGTCGAGGACACGGGAGTCCCGCACTTTCCCACCCCGCCCCTCGACCAGGGCGGCCGTCTCCACCAGCCCGACCTCGTTGATGTCGGTGAGGAACAGCTCGGCGCCCTCGGCCGCGCAGGCGAGCGCGGTGGCCCGGCCGATGCCGCTGCCTGCGCCGGTGATCAGGCACGTCTTGCCGCGTAGATCCTTCACCGTTCCCCCTGGTGTCCGCCTCGTCGAGTCAGGCGGAGTCTACGCGCGGGACGCGTGCGTGCAGGGCGACCTCGCGGCGGGGTTCCGCCGCGAGGTCGATCGCGGCTACAGCCGGGTCGCCATCTCGTCCTGGTAGTCGCGGATCGTCCGCTCGATCGCATCGGCGGCGTCGTCGTCGTGACGGCCTCGGGCGTCGTCGGCGCGATCCCTCAGCATCCGGATGGCCCGCCGGAGCTCGTTGTCCGACATCCTGTGATCCATGTCACTCAGTCTGCCCCGTTTCGCGGCTGTGGGCCAACCGGCCGGATCGGCCGTCCGGGGACGCTATTCTGGGCAGTGACTTCAGTCACACCACGCATCCCTGGTCGATCGAGGCCCAGCATGGCTGACATCGGTGACGCCCACATCACCGCCGAACTCGGGGACGCCGGGTTCAGCGAAGCCGAGGAGATCGGCCGCGGTGGATTCGGTGTCGTGTACCGCTGCGTACAGCCCTCGCTGGACCGCACCGTCGCGGTCAAGGTACTCACCGCCGACCTGGACCGGGAGAACCTCGAGCGGTTCCTGCGGGAGCAACGCGCGATGGGACGGCTGTCCGGCCACCCGAACATCGTCGACATCCTGCAGACCGGGGTCACCGGCAGCGGCCGACCGTACATCGTGATGCCGTACCACCGGCGGCGCTCCCTCGACGCGCTGCTCCGAGCCGGTGGGCCGATGGACTGGCAGGACGTCCTCGCGATCGGCGTCAAACTCGCCGGTGCCCTGGAGACCGCGCACCGCCTCGGCACCCTGCACCGCGACGTGAAGCCCGCCAACGTCCTGCTCAGCGGCTTCGACGAGCCTCAACTGACCGACTTCGGAATCGCGCGAGTCGCCGGCGGCTTCGAGACGTCGACCGGAATGGTCACCGGCTCACCGGCGTTCACCGCACCCGAGGTGCTCACCGGCCGCACCCCCACCCCGGCGGCGGACGTCTACAGTCTGGGCTCGACACTGTTCTGCCTGCTCACCGGTCACGCCGCGTTCGAGAGGCGCCAGGGCGAGAAGGTGGTCGCCCAGTTCCTGCGCGTCACCACCCAGCCGGTGCCCGACCTGCGCGGTGACGGCGTTCCCGCCGACCTGGCGACCGCGATCGAGTGGGCGATGTCGGTGAGCCCCGCGGATCGCCCCCCGACGGCGGCCGCGTTCGGGGACGCGTTGCGCGACATCCAGCGCAGCCACGGGCTGCGGGTCGACGACATGGCGGTCGCGGACGACCTCGAACCCGCACCGTCCGACGCGACCGCCGCGTACCACCCGGTGCGCGACCCGACCGGACGCCGCTCGCGGCGCACCGCCCGGCGCACGATCACCCCGCCGGTGCCCGAGACCCGCTTCCGGCCCCCGACCGCGGCCCGGACGCTGGTCGACCGCGGTCGCCTCGTCGAGACGATGCGGATCGGCGAGCGTCCGCGACTGACCGTCGTCCACGCACCCGCCGGGTACGGCAAGAGCACTCTCGCCGCGCAGTGGCGGGACGCGCTCACCGCGGACGGCGCCGCGGTCGCGTGGCTGACCGTCGCGGACGACGACAACAACGTGGTGTGGTTCCTGGCCCACCTCGTCGAGGCGATCCGGCGGGTCGCACCCACGCTCGGGGAGGAACTGGCGCTCGTGCTCGAGGAGCACGGCGACGAGGCCCGCGACTACGTGCTGACCTCCCTGGTCAACGAGATCCACACAGATCGGATCCGGATCGGGATCGTCGTCGACGACTGGCACCGCGTCACCGACCCGGCGACGGTCGAGGCACTGTCGTTCCTGCTCGACAACGGCTGCCACCACCTGCAGGTTCTGGTCACCACGCGCACCGTGACCGGTCTGCCGACGGGCCGCATGCGGATGCGCGGAGAGCTCGTCGAAATCGATTCGGCTGCATTGCGTTTCGACACCACCGAGTCTCAGCGCATGCTGGTCGAGCTGGGCGGACTGTCCCTGAGCGACCGCGACGTGGCCGCGCTCACCGAATCCACCGACGGATGGGTGGCCGCGCTGCAACTGGCCGCGCTGTCGCTGCGCGAGAACGTGGACACCGCCGAACTGCTCGACAGCATCTCCGGCCGGCATCAGGCCATCGCCGAGTATCTCGCCGAGAACGTCCTCGACACACTGGATTCCGACACCCTCGACTTCATGCTCGCGACGTCGGTGCCCGCGCGGGTGCGCGGCGACCTGGCCACCGAGTTGACCGGCAACCCCCGGGGCGAAGCCACCCTCGAGGCGATCGAGCGACGAGACCTGTTCCTGCACAGGGTCGACGACGACCGGGACTGGTTCCGCTATCACGCGCTGTTCACCCAGTACCTGCGCCGCCGGTTGCGCCGCGACCATCCGGATCGGGTGCCCGGACTGCACCGCGGCGCCGCCCGCTGGTTCGCCGCCCACGACATGCTCAGCGAGGCCGTCGATCACGCTCTGATGGGCGACGACCCCGAGCTGGCCGTGGACCTGGTCGAGGCCCACGGCCCGGAGCTGGTGCACCGCGCCCACCTGTCGACCCTGCTCGGCCTGGTCGGCAAACTCCCACCGGCACTTGCGACGTCCCGGCCCCGGCTGCAGCTGTCGGTCGCGTGGTCGAACGCGCAGCTGCTGCGGGCCACCGCGGCGCACACCGCACTCGGCCTGGTCCACACCGCACTCGAACAGGGCGAGGTGAGCCAGGTCGACGCCGCGGCCATGACCGCCGAGGCCGACGTCGTGGCCGGCGTGACCACCGTGATGACCGAGCGGCGACCGGACGGGGCCGGGCAGCTGCTGGACCGGTTGCGCGAACACGTCGACTCGCTGCCCGCGTGGCAGATCTCGCTCGGGACCAACATCGTGTCCCTGACCGCGCTGCAACACTACGACTTCACCGAGGTGCGCCGGGTCCAACGGTGGGCGGCGCGCTTCCACGAACAGAACAGCAACCCGTACGGCGCGGTGTACGGCTACTGCTACGCGGGGATCGCGGCCAACGAGGAACTCGACATCGACGACGCCGAGCAGAACTTCCGGGCGGCACTGGCCCACGCCGCCCGGACCGGCGGGATGCACAGCCACATCGCCCGACTGAGCGGGGCGCTGCTGGGCAACCTGCTCTATCAACGCGGCAGCCTCGCCGAGGCGGAGCGGCTGATCGACGAAACCGTTGCGACACCCGGCGAGTCGGCGAGTTTCGAGTTCCGCCCGACCACGCTCGGCGTGGGCCCGAAGCTCCGCATCCTGCTCGACACGCTGTCCACCAGGGCGCGTGCGCTCTGGGGGATGGCCAATCGCGCGGAGCCGCTGACCGAACCCGCCCCGAGCGCGGATTCCGGCCGACCCGCGCAGGACGAACCGTCGGCGCCGACGCTGAGCGGTCTCGCCAGGTACATCGCAGACGTCGAGGAGCTCGCCACGGTGCGGGCCCTTGCCGCGGACGGCGCGGCCGAGGAGGCGTGCGGGCGGGCGCAGGCGATCGTCGACCGGCTGACGGGCCTGAACCGGCCCCGGGCGCTACTCGAGTCGCAGGCCCTGTTGGCGGCCTGTCAGTCCGCGGCCGGGCGGACCGCGGAGGCGAAGAACACCCTGGCACCGGTCGCGGCCACGTGCGCGCGACTGGGACTGGTCCGACTCCTGCTCGACGAGGGGCCCGCGGTCGTAGACGTCCTCGACGCCCTCGCCGCCGAGCGCCGGGGCGGCACCTGGCACCCGGACTGGCCCCCGATCCCGGACGGATTCCTCGAGCGCGTGCTGGACGCCGCGGAACCCGATGCCCCAGCCGAACCCGATGTCCCAGCCGGACCCGGTGACCGATCGGAAGAGGAGACACCATGAGCACCACCACCCTGTGCTTCGCGTTCCAGGACACCGTCGCGCGGCACCCCAACTCCGTGGCACTGCGGACCGCCGACGACGCGGTGGTGATCACCTGGCACGAGTACGCCGAGCGGGTCCGGGCGATCGCCGCCGGTCTCGCGAAACTCGGTGTCCGCCATGGTGACACGGTCGGTCTGATGCTGACCAACCGACCCGAGTTCCACCTCGTGGACACCGGCGCGCTGCACGCCGGCGGCACCCCGTTCTCGGTCTACAACACCCTCGCCGCCGAGCAGCTGCACTACGTGCTCACCAACGCAGGCAACCGGGTCATGGTGTGCGAGAGCCAGTTCCTGCCGGTGCTCCGGGAGGCCCTGCCCGGCACCGCCGTCGAACGCGTGGTCTGCGTCGACGGCTCCCCCGACGGCACCGTCGCGCTGAGCGACGTCGAATCGGATCCCGACCCGGACTTCGACTTCGACGCGAGCTGGCGGGCCGTCCGCCCCGACGACGTGCTCACGATCATCTACACCTCCGGCACCACCGGGCCGCCGAAGGGCGTCGAACTCACCCACGCGAACATGATCGCGTACCGCGACGCGGTGGCCCAGCTCGCCCACCCGACCTCCGACGACCGCGTCCTGTCGTACCTGCCGGACGCGCACATCGCGAACCGTGCCTCGGCCCACTACACCCAGATCTTCTGCGGTGGGGAGACCACCACACTCGCCGACCCGAAGCAGCTGGTCACCGTGCTGCCGCAGGTGCGTCCGACGGTGTTCGTCGCCGTGCCGCAGGTGTGGTACAAGATCAAGGCCGGGGTCGAGGCGGCGGTCGCGGACACCACCGGATCGAGGCGAAGGCTCGCCGACTGGGCGCTCGACGTCGGCCGTCGCACCGCCCGAATGCGCTCGGCCCGCACCCCGATCCCGCACCGGCTGGAACTGCAGCACGCGGCCGCGGACCGGCTCGTTCTCGCTCCGATCCGTCGCAAGCTCGGCATGGACGAGGTGCGCCTGGCCTTCACCGGCGCCGCACCGATCTCGCCCGAGGTGCTGACGTTCGTTCTCGGACTGGGCATCACATGCTGCGAGGTGTGGGGCCTGTCGGAGACCACGGCGCTGGCCACGGCGAACCGCCCCGGGTCGATCCGCATCGGAACGGTGGGCGAACCGGTCGCCGGTGTGACGCTGAAGTTGGCCGACGACGGCGAACTGCTGGTCTCCGGACCGTGCGTGATGCGCGGCTACCGCGGCGAACCGGAGAAGACCGCGGAGGCGCTCGACGCCGACGGCTGGCTGCACACCGGTGACATCGCGACCATCGACGCCGACGGCTACGTGACGATCGTCGACCGCAAGAAGGAACTGATCGTCACCACGGGCGGCAAGAACATGTCACCGGCGGCCATCGAGGACGCACTGCACGCCGCGAGCCCGCTGATCGCCGGCGCCGTCGCGATCGGCGACAACCGGCCCTACGTGACGGCCCTGCTCACCCTCGACCCCGACATGGCCGCCGCGTTCGTCGCCCGGAACGGTGGCACCGACGGCTCCCCGACGGAGCTCGCCGAGAACCCGGAGGTGCAGGCCGAGATCGACCAGGCCGTCGCCGCCGCCAACACGCATCTCTCGCAGGTCGAACAGGTCAAGAAGTACGTCCTGCTGCCCGACGTCTGGGAACCCGGCGGCGACGAGTTCACCCCGACGCTGAAGCTGCGCCGCAGACCGATCGCGGCCAAGTACGCCCAGCAGATCGACGCGCTGTACGCGAACTGACCCGAAACAGAACTGACCCGAAACAACGGGATCCCCGTCACCACGTGCGGTGACGGGGATCCCGTTGTGTCGCCCAGGGGTCAGGAACCGAACAGCGAGCCGAGGCTGCCGGTGCCGCCGCCGGTGCCGCCGTCGCCGCCGCCGGCGGCCGCGACCTGCACGGACTCCGAGTCGGCCGAGGCATTGACGTTGCCGCCACCCGAGTACTCGGCCCGGATCACACGCTGGCCGGCGGTCGCCGGGGTCCACGGCAGGCTGGCGGCGCCGTTGGCGTCGACCTGCGCGGTCCCGATCACGGAGTCCCCGTCCTTGAACGTGACCGTGCCGCCCGCGTTACCGGGGTTGACCTGCGCCGAGAGCATGCCCGACACGCCGACCTTCGGGTTCGCGCCGATCGCCAGCGCGGTCGTCGAGGAGACGTTGCCCGCGGGCGCCTCCGCGACGTCGACGTTCGCGTTCGCCGACGACCCCGTCACGCCGGCACGGCCGGAGAACGTCGCGGTGATCGCGTGGCTGCCCGCGGCCGACGGCACCCAGGTGTAGGTGGCTTCACCGTTCGCGGCGACCGGGACCTCGGCGAGGGTGGTGCCCCCGTCCTTGAACACGACGGTGCCGCCGGCCGCGGCCGGGGTGACCGTCGCCTTCAGCGCGCTCGAGCGGCCGACCTGCGCGCCGGTGACCGGTGCGAGGGCAGTCGAGGAGACGGCGTCGGCGTCGGAGACCTGGACGGTCTGCGGGGCCGACTCCGAGGCGTCGGCCTTGGTCGTCGCCGGGAACTTCGCGATCAGCGTGTGCGATCCCCGGCTGGCCGCCGTCCACGAGTACGTCGCGACACCGTTGTTCAGCGTGCCCGTCCCGATCTTCGTGCCGCCGTCGTAGAACTCGACGGTGTCACCGTTCGCGCCACCGGTCACCGACGCCGACAACGAGACCACCTGGCCGACCTGAACACCGGACACACCCGCCAACGTCGTCGAGGAGACGTTCTTGCGGACCGTCGCGGTCGGACCCTTGTTCTGGTACGTACCGTCGCCGAGCGAGCCACCGTAAT
>NZ_BAABFB010000008.1:0-10766 GCF_039540555.1 Rhodococcus olei
CCTTGCCGATCAGGGTGGTCACGACCTTCGGGACCAGCGCCACCCGCCGCTCGCCGTCGTTCGTCTCCCGAACGACGCCGACCGTCGGGCGCGCCTGGGGCGTGCTCTTCGATGTGTCCAACGTGACTACTTTCCTGCGATTGGTGGTGGGCGGACCGCGACGGATGGCGGCCCACGTGCGACGAGCGGATGACTATCCGGCGGCACGAGGTAGCTAATGCTAGCCAGACTTACGGTCTCGTAGGGATCTGTAATCCCACAAATCGGACACTGAATCGAATCCGATCAAGGACAACGCACCGAATCGGCCGGTCGAATGTGAGCCGCATCACCCCGAAACCTCCTGCACAGTGAGATCTGGACGTATGTCCTGGTCAGTAACCCGCGCACGGAAACCCGCGAACCTAGACTGGTCGTGAGCGAACCTTGCGGAGGTGCCGATGACCAGCAGGACGACGCCCAACGTGACCGTCGAGCGCGTGTACGACCACCCCGAACCCGAGCCGGGCGTGTTCCGGGTCTTCGTCGACCGGCTGTGGCCTCGCGGCATCCGCAAGGACGACTTCCACTACGACGACTGGGCGAAGGAACTGGCGCCGTCCGGTGAGTTGCGACGCTGGTACAGCCACGACGCCGCACACTTCCGGGAGTTCCGCGCCCGCTACCGGGCGGAGCTCGAGTCCGACGAGGGTCGCGAGGCCGTCTCCCGGGTGACCGCGCTCGCCGACGGCCGTCCCCTGGTCCTGCTGACCGCGACCCGGGACGTCGAGCACAGCCACGCCGACGTGCTGGCCGAGTTCCTCCAGGAGATCCCGTGACCGACGACCTCGGCGGCGACCCGGTCTGCTGGCTCGACCGGGTGTGCCCGGACTGCGGTGCGTTCCTGCCCGACGGCCCCGGCCACGGCTGCCCGCGCTGCGGGCCGACCTCGGGCACGCCGACGGTCGACGGATTCGCGGGGTGATCGCCGGATCGGCCCTACAGTGACCGGATGAGCGAAGCCCGGACCCGCACGCTGCTCGCCAAGGAACCACTGACCACCGCCCTGACCGCCGAGTGGGACGTGATCGACTCCGTCCTCGCCGGTCTGTCGCCACAGCAGTGGGCGCTGCCGTCACCACTGCCGGGATGGTCGGTGCAGGACGTCGTCGCCCATCTGATCGGCACCGAGTCGATGCTCGCCGGCGTCGAACCACCGGTCCCGGCCGACGCCGTCCCCGACACGGCACACGTGCACAACCCGATCGGCGCGTACAACGAACGCTGGATCGTCGGACTGCGCGGCCACTCCCCCGACGAGATGCTCGCCGCGTACCGGGACATCATGACGCGCCGGTCCCGGACGTTGGAGGCGATGTCCCAGGCCGACTTCGACGCGGACGCGATGACCCCGGTGGGACCGGACAGCTACGGACGCTTCATGCGAACCCGGCTGTTCGACTGCTGGTTTCACGAACACGACATCCGCGACGCGATCGGCCTGCCGGGTGACGAGGGCGGCGTGCGCGCCGAGTACGCGTTCGCCGAACTCCTGCCCGGCCTCGGGTTCGCCGTCGGGAAGAAGGGACGCGCGCCGCAGGGGTCCTCGGTGACGTTCGCGTTGTCGGGACCGGTGACCCGGGAGATCCACGTCGCGGTCGAGGGCCGGGCGGCGGTGGTGCCGACGTTGCCGGGGCCCGCGACCACGACGCTGGCGCTCGACTCACGCCTGTTCACCCGCCTCTGCGGCGGCCGGGTGCCCGCGGCGGAGCACCTCGGCGAGATCACCGTCACCGGGGACGAGGACCTCGGCCGGCAGATCGCGTCGAATCTCGCGTTCACCATCTGATGCGACTGTTCCTCGCGTCGTACCGGTTCGGCGCCCACCCGGACCGCCTGCTGCGACTGGTCGGACGACCCGGCCGGGCGGCGGTCGTCGCGAACGCCGCGGACGCGTGGGGGCCCGCACGGGCGTCGGCGGTGGTCTCGGATCTGGTTCCCTTGCGGCGGATGGGATTCGACGCGCGCGAGGTGGACCTGCGGGACTTCGTCGGCGCGCCGGACCGGTTGCGCGCCGAGCTGTCCGGCCACGACCTCGTGTGGGTCCGCGGCGGCAACACCTTCGTCCTGCGCGCCCAGCTGGCCCGCAGCGGCGCGGACACCGTTCTCACCGATCTGCTGCGCGAGGACGCCCTGGTCTATGCGGGCTACAGCGCCGGTGCGTGCGTGATGGCCCCGAGTCTGCGGGGGCTCGAACTGGTCGACGATCCCGGCGAGGTGGAGCCGACGTGTGGCGTGCCGGTGATCTGGGACGGGCTCGGCCTGATCGACGACGCGATCGTTCCGCACTACCGTTCGCCCGGCTACGAGCCGGCGGAGTCCGCGCTGATCGAGGAGATCGTGCATCGATATCGGCGCGACGGCATCACGCACCGAGCCCTCACCGACGACGAGGTGATCGTCGTCGGTGAGGGCTCGTCGGACGCGTGACCCGGGCGGGAGTCGGCCGCGCCGTCAGTTCATCGGGCGGCTCAGCCGAAGACCACCATGCGGTCGGGCAGCATGGCCGGGAGCAGCGACAGCTGGCGCGGAACCTTCAACCGGCGCCGCGACACCTCGTCGGCGCCGCCGAGCAGCGCGTCGACGAGAAGTTCGGGGTTGCGTCGCCACGCACCGGCGATCGTCATGAGGGCGGAGTCGGTGAACAGGCCGCTCTCCGAAAGGGCCTCCTGCCATTCGTCCATCTCGCCGGCACGCACCCGATCGATGGCGTGGACGTCGATCTCGCCACCGTCCCACTCACAGAACAGCACCGCGTTGACTAGGTCTTTCGTCGGGGATGCCAGATCGTTCATGGTGCCGGTCCCTTCGTCGGGTACGACTTCTCGTGCCTGGTGTAACGCTGCGACTCGCTGGAGCGATTGGAGCCAAACCTAGCCCGGATTCGGCGCTGTGGCGAGGACGAATCGCCACAATCCGGTAACAGAGTGGCCAGTGTGACTGGTGTGACGAACGTTACGACGAGTGGTCGTCAGCCGAAGGCCGGGACCTGCCGGAGTTGCGCCGGAACCGGACGAACCCGGCGCGCCGTGCAACGCCGGCGGGTGACCTCGTCGGCGCCGTCGAGCAGGGCGTCGACGAGCAGTTCCGGATCCGCCCGCCACGCGGCCTCGACCCTGCGGACGTCCCGTTCGGTGAACAACCCGGAGTCGGCGACCGAGCGCACCCAGCGGTCGGTCCGCCCGACCCGGATCGCCGCGACGGCGGTGGCGTCGAGACCGTCGCACTCGTACGCGAACACCGCGCGAACCATGCCGTCCAACGCCTCGGACAGAACGCCCATCCCGTGACTCCTCACAACCGTGCCACGCGACCCAGACGTGACGCCTCGCCGTGCCCTCCGTTCGAACGACACGCACCACACGGCCCGTAACGCTTTCCGGGGGCCGAGCGATGCGGGGAACTTAACGCGTTCGCGTCGAAGTTTGTGTTGCCAGGATCGGAACATCGGGTTACACGCGGTGCGTGTTGCCCCACATCGGACGTTCTGGAAATGTAATCTGCGTCACTTTCTGCGGTTATGCCGCCGACACCCGCCGCGGTCGCCGGTCCGGTCTCGTCCCGGCGACCGTCCCGGTCACCGGGACGAGCGGCCGGCCCCGGCGACACGACCGACAGCGAGCGCCGAAACCGCCCCGACCCCGGGGCGCCGGGTACAGACTGAACCCGACGACCTCGGGCAGCAGCACAACCGTGGGGAGTACGACATGGGCGATGGCCGACCGTCGATTCCGCCGAGCGCGGTGGACGTCGACTATTCCGGTGCCGCGACGGCCTGGTCCCGCTCGATGTCGGATCTCGAGACCGGAATGTGGCGGATGGAGGAGGCCAAGCCGCAGCTCCGTTCCCCGATCGTCGCGGTCGACGTCCTCGACGGTCCACCGGACTGGGACCGGCTGGTCAAGGCGCACGAGTGGGCCTCACACATCGTGCCGCGGATCCGCATGCGGGCCGTGGAGCCGGTGTTCGGGTTGGGCAATCCGGTCTGGTCGGTGGACCCCGAGTTCGACCTCGACTACCACCTGCGCCGGGTGCGGCTGCCCGACCCGGCGAGCTTCGACCACGCGCTGCGGATCTGCAGGCACCTGGCGACCGAACCGTTCGACAAGGCCCGGCCGCCGTGGACGGCGATGCTGATCGAGGGGCTCGCCGACGGTCGCGCGGTGTACGTGGTGAAGACGCACCACAGCATGACCGACGGGATGGGCGGCATCGGGCTGATGACGCTGCTGCACAGCCGCCGCCGGGAGCCGACACCGGACAAGCCGGACCGGCTGCCTGCCCCGCCGGAACGACTGAACACCGTGACCGCGTTCGGCGAGGAACTGAAGGGGTGGTTGCGGCGGGCGCCGGGGCGGATCGGCGACCTGGCCGGCACCGCGGCACGGGTCGCGACCGCCGCGGCCACGAACCCGTTGACCGCCGCGGCTGAGGTGCTCGCGTACGCGGACTCGCTGCGGCGGGTGGTCACGCCCCCGTCCGCGACCGGATCGCCGCTGCTGCGCGACCGCGGACTCGGCCGGTGGTTCGGGGTGCTCGAGGTGCCGCTGGCGGAACTTCGAGCCGGCGCGCACGCGGCGGGTGGATCGGTGAACGACGCGTATGTCGCGGCGCTGCTCGGCGGGTTCGCCCGCTACCAGCGCAAGCGGGGCCAGGAGCCCTGCCCGGTCCCGATGGGCATGCCGGTGAGCATGCGCACCGGCGCGGACCCGTCCGGCGGCAACCGGTTCACGGCCGTGCGCTTCGCCGGTCCCGCCACCGAACCCGACCCGGTCGCGCGGATCGCGAAGGTGCGGGCGATCGTCCTGGGGTTGCGGGACGAACCGGCGCTCGACGCACTCGAACTGGCCGCACCGCTGGCGAATCTGCTGCCGACGTGGCTGCTCGCGGACTGGTACCTCTCGCAGTCCTCGGGGCTGGACCTGCAGGCGAGCAACGTCGCCGGGGTGCCGGTGCCGGTCTACCTGGCCGGGGCGCGGATCGAGCGGATGTTCCCGTTCGGTCCGGCACCGGGCTGCGCGGTGATGGCGACGATGGTCTCCCACGTCGGCGTCTGCTGCATCGGCGTCAACCTGGACACCGCGGCGGTCACCGAACCGGCCCTGTTCATGGACTGCCTGCAGGAGGGACTCGACGAGGTGGTGGGCCTCGGGGCGGCCGAGCAGCCGCAGGGATGACGGGAGACTCGCGATGACGGGAGAGCCACGATGACGGCGAACGAGACACGACCGCGCGTGTTCCTGACCGAGGCGATGACCGAGACCGAGTCGGGCGTCCTGAACACGTGGCTGGGTCTGCAGGTGAGCCGCTCCTCGATTCCGGCGACGGCGATCACGATCAACGACCAGTCGCTGACCGAGTTGAGCGAACGCGAGGACGACCCGCTGCTCACCCCGGTGCGGGTGGTGTGGCTGCCGCGCGACCCGCACGAGCCGGGATCGCAGCGGCTGCGGGAGGCGCTGTCGCCGCGGGACCCGCTGCACCCGGGTCGGAGCGCGCAGCGCCGGATGCTCCGCAACGACCCGTCCCGGTGCCGGGTGATCGAGGGCGAGCCGGCCCCGCTCAGCGACCTCGTTCGCCGGCTCGCCGAGGGCGGCGGCGGGTCGCTGCCGGAGTTCATTCGCCGGCAGGCCGCGCTCGCGCTGGAACGCGCCGAACGCACCCTGCTCGGGGACCAGTACAAGGTGTCCCGGTTCGTGGTCGACGAGATCACCGACAGCCGGCGGTACCGGGAGGGCACCCGGCAGCTGGCCGTGGACCTCCGGATCGACCCGGGCGAGGTGGACCGCCGGGCCCGGGAGGGTCTCGACGAACTCGTCGCGACGCAGAGCCGGCGGGCGGTGGCGCTGTGGGATCGGCTGGGCCGCTACTTCTCCCGCGCCTACCGGCTCGACGTGGACAGCGCCCGGTTCGACGAGCTGCGCGAGCTGAACCACAAGCATTCGCTGGTGTTCCTGCCCAGCCACCGGTCGTACCTGGACCCGCTGGTGCTGCGTCCGGCGTTGCTGGCCAACGACCTTCCGCTCAATCACGTGATGGGCGGCCTGAACATCAACTTCTGGCCGATCGGGCCGATCGGCAAGCGCAGCGGCACCGTGTTCATCCGCCGCAAGATCGGCGACGACCCGGTGTACAAGTGGACGCTGCGCGAGTACATGCGCTACCTGGTGACCAAGCGGTTCAACCTCGAGTGGTACATCGAGGGCGGGCGCACCCGGACCGGGAAACTGCGGCCCCCGAAGTACGGGCTGTTGACCTACCTGGCGCAGGCCTTCCACGCGTCGGTCGCCTCTGACGTCTACCTGGTGCCGGTGTCGCTGGTGTACGACCAGCTGTACGAGGTCAAGACGATGGCGGCGGAGGCGCACGGCGAGGCCAAGCAGAAGGAGGGCCTGCGCTGGATGGTCGGATACGTCCGCGCGCAGGGCAATCGGCGCGGCGTCGCGCACGTGACGATCGGCCGCCCGCTGTCGCTGGCGGAGTCCCTCGCCCAGGACCCCGACGAGCGGCGCGCGATCCAGAAGACGGCGTTCGAGGTGTGCCACCGGATCAACGAGGTCACCCCGATCACCGCGTCGTCGCTGGTGCTGCTGGCGTTCCTCGGCATCGAGGAACGGGCGCTGACCGTCGCGGAGCTCAAGTTCATCCTGACGCCGCTGATCGAGTACATCCTGGCCCGCGAGCTGCCCACCGCCGGCGACGTGGATCTGACCAACCCGCAGGTGATCCGGAAGGCCCTGCAGACGCACGTGGATTCGGGGGTGCTGCGCCGCTTCGACAAGGGCGACGAGCGCGTCTTCTACCTCGATTCCGATCAGCATCTCGTCGCGGCGTTCTACCGCAACAACAGCATCCACTTCCTGATCGTCCGGGCGATCGCGGAACTGGTCCTGCTGGCCGCGGCGGACCAGCAGTTCACCGATCCGATCGCCGACGGGTGGGCCGAGGCCAAGCGGATCCGCGACCTGCTCAAGTTCGAGTTCTTCTTCTCCAACAAGCGCACCTTCGAGCAGCAGCTGCGGGACGAGCTGAGCCTGATCCGGCCGGGCTGGGAGGACGAGCTGACCGACCCCGAGTACGCGGGGAACATGCTCGGCGCGGTGCGGCCGTACCTCGCGCATCGGGTGCTGCAGCCGTTCCTCGAGGCCTACCAGGTCGTGGCCGACGAGCTGATGCACGCGCCGGTGTCCGGGAAGTTCGACGAGCAGGCGTTCGTGACACACGCGCTGGCGATCGCCAAGCAGCGCCGGCTGCGCCAGCAGATCGCGAGCAGCGAATCGATCTCGGGCGAGTTGTTCGGCACGGCGCTGGCGCTGGCCCGCAACCGCGGCCTGGTCGAGTCCGACGCCGCGGACCTCGTCGAGCGGCGCAAGCAGTTCGCCGACGAGATCGCCGTCCTCGTCGACCGGGTGCGGCGGATCCGCGCGCTCACGCACGCGCGCCTCGACAACTTCGCCCGGGCCGGCGCGGCGCAGGACGGACCCGGCCGGTGAGCGCCCTCGACGGCCTGCGCCGGGCCATCGCCGAGGCACCGCCGGGGCCGGGCACGCTGGCCGCGTTCGACCTCGACGGCACGCTGATCGCCGGGTACTCGGCGTCGGTGGTGTACCGGAACCGGTTGCGGAACATGGACATCGGGCTCGGTGAACTGCTGCGGACCACGGGTGCGGCCCTCGACACCCAGTTCCGCGGTGCCGACGTCGGCGCCCTGATGGACATCGCGGTGCGGGGGCTGGCCGGCCGCCAGGACGACGAGCTGCGCGAGTGGGGGCAACGCCTGTTCCGGCAGGAGATCGCGGGCATGATCTACCGCGACGCGCGGGGCATCCTCGCCGCGCACCGCCGCGCCGGGCACACGGTCGTGATGGCCACGTCCGCGACCCCGTACCAGGCGCGGGACGTGGCCGACGATCTGGACATCACCGACATCCTGTGCACCGAGCCGGAGCTACGGGGCGGCATGCTCACCGGCGCGCTCGCCTCGCCGCCGCTGTGGGGTCCGGCGAAGGCGAAGGCGCTGCGCGACTACGCGGACCGCCGGGGCGCCGACCTGGCGAACGCCTTCGCGTATTCCAATGGCGCCGAGGATGTTCCGATGCTCGAGTCGGTGGGGCACCCGGTGGCGCTCAATCCCGACCGGGGGCTGACGCGTCAGGCGCGGCGGAGCGGGTGGCCGATCGTGCACCTGAGCAAGCCGCAGCGCGGTGCGACGCCGCTGGCGACCGCGCGGACCGCCGTGGCGATGGGGTCGTTGATGACGACCGCCGCCCTCGGGGTCGGTGTGGGTCTGCTGACCCGCAACCGGCAGACGGCGGCCAACCTGGTCGGCTCGGTCGGACCCGACATCGCGTTGACGATCTGCGGGATCACCGTCGAGGTGGAGGGCCGGGAGAACGCGTGGAGTCACCGGCCCGCGGTGTTCATGTTCAACCACCAGAGTTCGCTGGACGTGCTGGTGCTCGGCGCCGTGGTCCGCCGCGACGTGACCGGGGTCGCGAAGAAGGAGGCCTCCCACGATCCGCGGTTCATCCCGGTCGGCGCCCTGCTGGACGTCGCGTACATCGACCGGTCCGACAGCGCTCAGGCGAGGGCCGCGCTGGCACCGGCGGTCGAGAAGCTGAAGTCGGGTACCTCGCTGGTGATCGCTCCCGAGGGCACCCGCTCCCCCACGCCGCGGATGTTGCGTTTCAAGAAGGGCGGTTTCCATCTGGCGATGGAGGCGCAGGTGCCGATCGTGCCGATCGTGATCCACGACGCCGGCGAGCTGATGTGGCGCAACTCCCTTGTCGCCCATCCCGGTACCGTGCACGTCTCGGTGCTCGAACCGGTGCCGACGCAGGGGTGGACGGCCGAGACGATGGAGGAGCACGTGCAGGAGGTCCGGGAGATGTTCGAGAACTGCCTGCACCGAGGGCACCGGTGACCCGCCGGACGGTCGCCCGGTGGGCGGCCGCGGCGGCGGGCGCGGTGGCCGTGGCCGCCCTCGCCGCCTGCGGATCCGACGGGTCGACGGAGTCCGTGACCACCTCACCGTTCGCCCCGGCGACCGGGTCCGGTACCGCGGCGAGCACCACGGCATCGCCGGTGGCCGTCGCGGCCGGGTGCACGGCGTCCGACCTGTCGCTGCGTCTCGGCCGCGAGGAGGGGTCGGCCGGGTCGGTCACGATCCCGATCGTGTTCACGAACACCGGCGGACGCGCCTGCACGCTGCACGGGTTCCCGGGCGTCTCCTACGTCACCGGCGAAAAGGGCACCGAGGTCGGCGCCGCGGCCTCGCAGTCCGGCGACACCGGCACCGCGGTGAGCCTGTCACCCGGCGGCCGCGCCAGCGCGACGGTGCGGGCCGTGCAGGTGCTGAACTACCCGGCCGACAAGTGCGACCCGACGCCGGTCGCCGGGCTGCGCGTGTACCCGCCGAACACGGAGGACGCCCTGTACGCCGCCCGCCCCGGCACCGGGTGCGCGCAGTACGGGGTGGACCAGTTGCAGGTGACGTCGGCCGCGGCGCAGTGAGGACGGGGCATGACAACGAAATTCGACACGGTCGACGCCTACCTCGCCTCGTTCCCGGAGGCCACCCGCACGGTGCTGGAGCGGGTGCGCGGCGTCCTGCACGACCAGATCCCCGGCGCCGGCGAGAGGATCAGCTACGACATCCCCACGGTGACCGCCGCGGGCAAACCGGTCGTCTACTTCGCCGGGTGGAAGAACCACGTGAGTGTCTACCCGCTGCCCGACGGCGACGAGGCGTTCGCCGCCGACCTGGCCCCGTACCGTTCCGGCCCGGGCACCGCGAAATTCCCGCTGCGCAAACCGATCCCCTACGAGTTGATCGGGCGCATCGCCGCCCTCCTCGCCGAGCAGCGGGCGCCCTGACGTCGCCCGACCACATCAGCGGGCCGGTCCGGCCGGCGCGGGCCGTCGGGGCGTGTCACGTACTCCGTGATCGAGGACGTGAGGCCCGCTCACCATGCGGCCCCGGGCTCCGGCCCGGCCCCGATGCACCGGAAGCAGCCGCGTCGGGGACCCCACCCGGTCCCCGACGCGACGCGATCGCCGCCGGCGGCGCACTGGCCACGACCGCAGAGCGAACGCCGCGCTCCCCCGGCCCCACCTGCTCGGTCAGCTGAATGCGGCCAGCGCGGCGACCACTCCCAGTGCCGCACCGACGCCACCGATGACGGTGCCGAGGCCGCTGACGACCGGTTGGATCTTCTTGATCATTGCGAGGTCTGAATCGGAGGAACCCATTTTTCTTCTTCCCTTGTTCGGAATCCATCGGCACGGTGCCGTGGTCTCGGAGCCTCGACCGTCTGTGGGGGCGAGGCGGTGGTGGGCAGGGCTACGGCGTTCGCCGTGCACCTGTCCGGTGGAGGGAACCCGTTGCCGCGTCGGGGCGGCACCGCGCGTGTGACGGGCGGCGCTTCGGGCCGGTGAGTTCGACGGTTGCTCTCTCACTCGTTGACGGCCGCGGCGGAACTGAGCCGCGCAGCCGTGTCCAGCGCGTTCCAGGCGGCATCGACGCGTCTGACGGTGACCTCGTCGGCCGCCCCCAGCAGGGCGTCCAGCAGGGAACGCGGATCACGTCGCCAGGCGTGCGCTGCGCTCGCCACGACGAGGTTGGTGAACAGACCCGACCAGGCCAGCGCACGAACCCAGTCGTCGATCTCACCGCGGTGGATGCGGTCGACGGCATCGTCGGCGATTCCGTCCGCGACGAAATCGCG